>DQLG01000381.1 GCA_015660315.1 Candidatus Latescibacterota bacterium | reverse complement strand
GCGGCGTCGGCAAGACCTCTTTGGCGATTTCCTTGGCCAACCTGCTCGATATTCCCCGGGCGGTGGCGACCGATGATTTGCGCCAGGTTATGCGGCTGACGCTCACGCGGGAGCTTGCGCCGGCGCTGCACGCGTCGTCCTATACCGCTTGGAAGAGTATTTCGTCGACGATGGGCGAAGACGCGGTTATCAGCGGGTTCCGCGAGCAGGCGCGCGTGGTGTGCGTGGGGGTCAAGGCGATCATTAGCCGCTGTATCGAAGAAAATAGCAGCGTCATTATCGACGGCGTGCATCTGATCAGTGATCTGCTTGAACTGGAGACTTATGCCGGAGATGCTTTTATCACCCCCGTCTGTCTTGGCTTACCGGACCGCGAGGCTTTCGAGGGGCGTTTCGCGCAACGCGCGAGTGAGGCGCCGGCGCGCCCGGTGCACCGTTATTTGGAGCATCTGGATGAGATTCTCAAGATCCAGGACCATCTTATCGAGACCAGCACCGCGCCTAGCATTCCGGTAATCACCACGAGCACGGTCGAAAGCCTGACCAGCGAGGTGGCGATGGTCGTCAGCGAGCAATTGCAGGAGCAGGAGGAAATCAAGAAGGCCTTGAATACGGCCCGTAAGGGGCGCAAGAAGCGGTGAAACCGGCGGCTTTTTTATTGCTTCGCCCAGATATTGAGCGTATATTTTGGACTTCTGTTGCTAAATGCAAGCAGTGAAATCAAGTTGGGATAAATGCTAGGGAAAAAAGACAACGGGGCGGTCGCCGGTGGCGGTCAAACACTCAATACGATCATTGGCCGCGGCACCCTCTTTGAAGGTAAGATGAAAGTGGAGAACAGCGCCAGGGTAGACGGCGTGTTCAAAGGCGAATTGACGTGCTCCGGCGCGTTGACGATCAGCCAGTCGGGTGAGGCCTACGCGGATTTGGAGGGTAAAGATATTTATATAAATGGCATCGTGCGCGGTACAGTGCGTGCCGAGAAGGTCCGCCTGGATTCGCAAGCGCGTTTTATCGGCGATATCTACGCCAATGCGCTCTCGGTTTCCGAAGGAGCAGTTTTTCACGGGTCTTGTTCGATGGATATTGAAGAGAATAAAGACTTGCAAAAATTGCGGCCGAAAGACGCCAAGGGCAAAGAAATTGAAAAAAGCGTCCCCGCGCCGAAGGTCCAGGTCGTGGAGAACTAATAAATTCCCATTCTATTTCTCGACAAGGAAAAACCGTCCACTTTTTATAGTGGATGGTTTTTCCTGTTATATAGTCAAATTATTATTAATTAGTTACTTATGTCGCACGTTGGTCGTTGGTATGCGCTTTGCTAAATAAAGAGTACTGCTCCTTTTCACTTAGCATGGACGAGGCCCTATGCCAGCGACACTGAATCACAACGTCAATCTCAAACATATCAGCCGCAATATGCAGATCCACTTCGGCAATACAGGCGCTCAGATTGAAAAGGCCTCGTCGGGTATGCGAATCAATCGCTCCAGCGATGATCCGGCCAGTCTGGCGTTGGCCAATGGTATCCGCTCCGATATTCACGCGCTGGCCGAGGGCAGTCGCAATGGTCAGCAGAGTATCCAGATGTTGCAGGTCGCCGAAGGGGCGCTCAGCCAAATAACCGAGATGATCCAACGGATGGGCAGTTTGGCGACGCAATCGGCCTCATCGACCTACAACGACACCAATCGGCCCGGCATCAGCGCGGAATTTCAGGCGCTTAAGGATGAAATCGACCACATCGCCGAGTTTACCAACTATAATGGCATACATCTGCTCGATTCGGCGGACGAATACACGATCCAGGTCGGGTCGTCCGAAGCCAGTAGCGACGTTGCGCGTATCGCCATCGGCGATATGAGGGCGATGGGGCCTGAGCTCAATTTAGATCCGGTGACGGTGGATACGCTCGAAAACTCCCAAGACGCCATCGACCAGTTGGAAACGGCGCGATTAAATATCATGTCGAAGCGCAACCACATTGCCGCTTTCCAGAATCGCTTGGAGTTGAACGTCAAGGCCACTGCAACTATCACCGCGCACATGATCGCCACCGAAAGCGATGTGCGCTCCGCGGATATCGCGCAGACCTTGTCGAGTTTGACCAGTTCGCAGATCATGACGCAGGCGGCGAGTAGTCTGGCGTTGGAGGCCGACATTGATGTCGACCGCATTCTGGCCCTCTTGCAGCAGTAGTTTTTCTACATATAAAGCAGATAGAAGCGAAAATCGGGGTAGATGCGCACAGCAGGTGTGGGTAAGTGTATCCAGTTGAGTTGCCGCTTGAAGTATTTCGCTAAGCGACTTCGGCCGGGCAGTCGGCGCGCGTCGTAGTCCAGGCCGAGCAGAACCTCGGGTTGTGCATCGGGGCGGTCGGGATAGCGTTTGAACCGTCCCCTGCTTTTGACATTGCTGCCGTGCAGACCTTTGACTCCATATCCCAAAGCCAAACCCAGATCGTCGGGCCATCGCAGGGCGGCGCGGTCGGGCAGCAGTTGTTCGACTGCGATGGTCATCCAGGTGGTCATACCCTCGTAGTCATCGATGGCGTGGTCTATATGGGAGCGGTCGGCGAGTGCTCGGTCTTTGTGGTCTAGATAGAGGTTGGAGGGAAAATAACTGAATTTGAAACCGATGGCGCGGGTGCGCGGGAAGAGGGCGTGCAGGAGCGGCAGACTGGCCCCGGCGGTATTGGCGACAAAGTCGGGAATGCTGAAACCCCATTGGTCGAAATAAGCATCGCGCATCTCGATCTCGAGTAGAGCCGCCCAGCTGGTGAGTGTGCCCATGAACGCGGCCGAGCGGGTGCCGAAGCCGGCCCAGGCATAGGCTTCATTGAGGGTTTGTGACATGACGAGACCACCCATAAAGTGACCGGCCTTGTCGAAATTCACATAGGTCTGCCCGTTCCAGTCGTTGAGCCAGCGGATGCTGTCGGTCTTTTGCCCTTGGTACCACGCCCGGTCGACGTAGCGGAAGCCGACGTAGCGGAAGGTCGCGGCGCCGCCGCCGATAAGGGCTAGGCGCTCGAGGTGAATTCGCGTAGGCGTTTCTTCACCGATCGCCGGCGTGCAAAAACCGAGCAGTACGATCGTCAGCGTCGCCAGTACCGATCGGTGGGACCGAGGTGTTGGGGGATGTATTGCGGTGTGGGCTGGGTATCGATCAGTCATTGAGTGACAAATATAGAGGTAATAGCTTTATTTAATATACATTTCCCTTAGATACATACAAATCCCGTAGGTGTGCGAAACCGCGGTTTGACTCGTTGCGAAATACTTATCCTGCCGATGGCCGAACAAGAGGAACCTCAGTCCGCGACCAATGCCGAAGGTCACGCTTCGCAAGGGGATACCGTGTCCCCTGTGCCCAAGCGCCGCCGTCGCCGCGGTCAGGCCCCGGTAGAAGAAATCATCACCCCCACCGACGCCTGGTCCGAATCTAAGCCGTCGGTGTCCCGTCCGAGTCGTTGGCAACGCTGGCGCGGCGAAGTGCTGTCGAACCTGGGCATCTCGCCGATTTTTCGCGCCTATGTCTTCTTGGGCAGCATCGTCGCGATTCTCGCTTTCCTACTTTACAACGAATCGCTGATCGACGAATTGCGCGAGCATGAAAAGAGCCGGGTGGATCTCTATGCACACCTGATCTCCTTTGTGCCGCTGGCGTCCGAGGATCAGGCGGCGACAATTTTTACTGAGGTGATCAACAACCCCAAGGTCGATTTCCCCAGGATCATCACCAACCACCGTGGCGAAATCATCCAGGTTTCCGGTATTCGACCGGCGGACTCTAGTGAATCTACCGGTGCGGTGGCCCGCTTCTTCGCGGGATTGGCCTTCTGGCAGGAGCGCGATGTGTCACTGATCGATTCCGGTGCGATGTCTACGGCCGAGTTGTATCGGTTAATCGGCGAAATGGATTCCCAGAATCCGCCAATCTCGTTCTATCTGTCGCCGGAGGCAGCGGGTTTACTATACACGGATGGCCATCGCGCGGTCATCACTGATACCCAGGGGGAAATCGTCAAGTGGAGGGGCAAAGGGTTACCCAGCAGCGAGGATACGACTGCTGCTGCGCTGATCCAAGTTCAACTGGTTTTACAGGGAATGGATATTGGCGATCCATTGTCTTTCAGCGTGCCTGTCGTCGGCTATAGCCACCTGCACTGGGACGGGGCCGATGCGGTTATCTTAGATGACAAGGGGGCAATCGTGGCTTGGCGTGGGCATAGGTTGCCGGTGGATGATGATGCGGCCTCGCGCAATTTGGTCCGGGCCTTTGTCGCAAAAAAGTCAGCGGTGCGCGAACCGCTGACTTTCCGCATACCCGCCGAGCAGTATATCCACTACGGCAATACCGACTTGGTCGACCGCATTTCCCTGGCCTCCTTCGTGCAGGTCGGTGTATTGTTGCTCTTTATCCTCGTCGGGTATATCGGCTATCGCAATATAAAACGCAGTGAGCAACGCTCCATATGGGTGGGGATGGCAAAGGAGACGGCGCACCAGTTGGGGACCCCGCTCTCGTCGCTTGCGGGGTGGTTGGAGCTGATTCGCCACGAGGTTGAGGCGGTACCCGGTGCCGACCGCGATACGCGTCTGACGCATATCGACCAGATGGTCGGCGAGATGCAAGAGGATATGCGGCATCTCGACCAGATCGCCTCGCGCTTCAGCCAGATCGGCTCGGTGCCCGAGCTTAAGGAGGAAGACGTGGCGGCGGTGTTGCAGGAGATCGTCGAATATTTCAGGCATCGGGGCCCGCAATTCGGCCGCCACGAGATCACGGTTGAGCACCGTGACGAGTTGCCGCCTATACCTATCAATGCCGAGTTGATCAGTTGGGCTTTTGAGAATCTCTTCAAAAACGCCATAGACGCTATGGACCGGCAGACGGGCAGTATGCGTATTCGTCTCGGTTTTATGCCGGAGGGGCGGGCGGTGCAGATCACCTTCCAGGACGACGGGCGGGGTATCGAACCAGAAAATATCAAACGCGTCTTCGATCCGGGGTTTAGCACCAAGAAACGCGGGTGGGGGTTGGGCTTGGCTTTCGTCAAGCGCATCGTTGAGGAATATCACAAGGGCAAAATCAGCGTGGTGCAGAGCGCGCCGGGTGCAGGCACGACATTCGAAGTTATCCTACCGCTGGGCAAGGGCGCGAAGTGAGGAACAGGATTGGGGTTGGGCCGTTTTATATAGGTTATGCTTTATAGGTTGCGATTATCAGCCGGAAGGTGGAAATGAAAGACGATAAACGGAAGATACTGTGGGCCGATGACGAGATCGACCTGTTGCGTGCGCACCATCGTTTTCTTGGTGACAAGGGCTATGTGGTAACGCCGGTGAGCAATGGCAAGGATGCGATCGCGCTGATCGCCCAGGAGCCTTTCGACATTGTTCTGCTCGACGAGATGATGCCGGGGCTGGACGGGCTCTCGACCCTGGAGCAGATCAAGATGATCGACCCGAATGTGCCGGTAGTCATGATCACCAAAAACGAAGAAGAACACCTGATGAACGAGGCGATCGGCCGGCGTATCGATGACTACCTGACCAAGCCGGTCAATCCCAGCCAGATCTTTATGGCCTGCAAGAAGATTCTCGACTCGCGCCAGATTCGTCAGAGCCAGGCCGGGTAGAATTATGTATCGAAGGCAAATGAGATCCGCGAGCAGCTCTCAGGCGAGGTCACCTGGCAGACCTGGATCAATGTGCACCGCCAGCTCTGTGAATGGGATATCGAGATAGCGCGTCTGCGCGACGCGGGCTTGAGCCAGATGATCGAGGGCCAGCGGCGCGAGTGCAACCAGGAGTTCGGCCGTTTTATCGCCAGAGACTACGCGAGGTGGATCGCGGAGGAGAGCGACTCGCCGCCCTTGTCGGTCGACGTGGTGCCCGAGTTCGTGGTGCCCTATCTCGAACAGGGTCGCCAGGTCTTTTTTATTGTCGTCGACTGCTTGCGTTTGGACCACTGGATGGTGATAGAACCGCAATTGGCCGAGTATTTCAATATCAAGCGCTCGTATCATTATTCGGTCCTGCCCACGGCCACGCCCTTTTCGCGCAACGCGATTTTCAGCGGGCTATTCCCCAACGAGATCGCCCGCAAATACGGCGATATCTGGCATAACGCTGACAAAAATGAGCACAGTCTCAACCGCAACGAGCATCAGTATATTGACGATCAGGTCACCGATATGGGTGTTGAATTAAAACCTGGGTCGCACTACGTCAAGGTGCTTGATACGGGCGAGGCCCAGGGACTGACCCGCAAAGTGCCGTCGCTAAAGAAGTGGCCGCTGGTATCAGTGGTCTACAACTTCCTCGATATGCTGGTACACGGTAGGGCCCAGTCGGATCTGCTCAAAGAGATGGTGCCGAACGAGATAGCCTTCCGCGCGTTGGTGCAGACCTGGTTTGGTAATTCGTCGCTTTTCGAGACGCTCAAGGCGATATCCCGCACCGACGCGGTCGTGGTGTTGACGACCGACCATGGCTCAGTGCGCGGCACCCGGGCCTCGGTAGTGCACGGGGATCGCGATACTTCGTCCAACTTGCGCTACAAATACGGCCGCAACCTACGCAGCGAGGACAAGGACGCATTGATGATCAATGACCCGGAAGCCTATGGCTTGCCCTCAGCGGGGTTGGGTTCCAACTTCGTCATTGCCAAAGAAGATTTTTATTTCGTTTATCCCACCAACTTCAACGAATATCAGCGCCAGTACAAGGACAGCTTTCAGCACGGCGGTATCTCGCTGGAGGAAATGGTCCTGCCGGTGGCGATCATGGAGCCGAAGTAGGACGAAGTGGAAAGGACACTGACAACGCATTCAGCCGCCGAGACCCAGGCGTTGGGCGCCGAGTTGGGCTTGAGTCTGGCCCCGGGTGAATTGATCGCCTTTTACGGCGACTTGGGCAGTGGCAAGACCTGTATGATCCAAGGCCTCTGCGAGGCGCTGGAAGTCGCCGACTATGTCACCAGCCCGACTTTTATGCTGATTAACGAGTATGCCGGCCGACTCAGGGGACAAGATCGGCCTATTTACCACTTCGACTTGTACCGGTTACAGGGACCGGATGAGCTTGAGGACCTCGGGGCGGAAGAATACTTTTACGGCCGGGGGGTATGTCTGGTCGAATGGGCTGAGCGCGCTGGCGGATTTTTGCCTGAGGGGTGCCGCGAAGTATGGATGGAATATGTCGGAGACGATGAGCGGCGAATTATTTTGCGCGGTGGAGAGGTAGCGAAGTGAGCATTAAACCGCAGTTCGTCCGCGGTCGGCTCTGTGCATGCCTCTGTGCAATTTTGTTGTGAAAAACCGCGGTAAAGGGGTCTACTATTACAAGGGAGGGATTTTGCAGAGGCTGAGATGGGTTGCGACGGCGTTGACGGTTTGTATCGCCGTCGGGCCGGCGTTGGCCGAGCAAGCTGAGTTGACGCGCTTGGTCGACAGTCCGACGGCCGGCCTAATCGAAAAAGGGCATTATGCGATGGATATGCGTCTCTTCGCCAACGGAGGTGTGGCCGGGCGTCTACAGGCCGGTGCGCTCCAGCGTTTGAGCATCGGTTTGTCCTTTGGCGGCGAGCGGTTGATTGGCGAAGGCGATATCGATTGGTATCCGCAGGTGGAAGTTACCGCCCGCTATCGGGTCATCGAGGAGAACCAAACTTGGCCGGCGTTGGTCCTAGGGTATGAGACTCAGGGATACGGGGCCTATGGCGGCGGGCGTTATCAGGTTAAGTCCAAGGGTTTCTATCTGGCCGCGAGCAAGAATTACGTCTCGTCCTTTGGTCAGTTCGGTCTGCATGCCGGCGCGAATATCTCTCGTGAAGATACTGATGACGACGACTGGTCGGCCTGGTTTGGCCTGGACAAGAGCCTGAATGGGGAGTTGGCCTTACTTGCCGAATATGATTTGGCTCGCAATGACGACGGCCCGCAGGCCCGGGGTATAGATGAGGGTTATTTGAATGTCGGGGCGCGATGGGTGGTGGCGCCCCAGTTGAAGTTCGCCTTTTATCTCAAAAATACGCTGAGTAGCGGCCGCTTCGACCCGCAATCGAGTCGCGAGCTGTCGGTCATCTACACCGAGGAGTTCTGATGCGAAGAGAAGAAACCAGCAACCATAACCGCCGTGTTTGGGCTGCACCGGGTTTATCGAGGTGGTTTCTGGTTATCGCGTTGTCGTTGCTTTGCGTCGCCGGGGCAAGGGCGCAAGAGGAGCGGGCTATTGGCAATTTTGCCGGGGTTGGGGTGCGGGCGATGGGTATGGGCGGTGCCTTTGCGGGTGTAGCCGACGATTTCACGGCGCTGTACTGGAACCCGGCGGGGTTAGCGCAGATGAGTAACCGCGAGGTGCGGGTCTCTTTTTTGCGCAATGGCCGCAAAACGAAGTCGACTCTCGACGGCACGCCGGGGCTCAGTGACTTGAGCAATACGCGTTTCGGCACCATGGGTTTTGTCTATCCTTATCCCGTATATCAGGGCAGTTTTGTGCTGGCCGTGGGTTTTACCCGCATTAAAGATTACGATTGGAGCCTCAACCTCAAAGGCACGGACGAGGGTCTCGCCGGCGACCACAACTTCCAGCACGAGGGCGAGTTGGCCCTGGCGGGTGTGGCCGCCGCCATCGATGTGTCGCCGGCCATCTCGCTGGGCGCCACCTTGGGCTTGGTCAGCGGTGAGGATCAGGCGGTCAACGAATTCAACTGGACCGACCCAGAGGACGAATTCTTCGAGCGGCGTTTTCTTGCGCGCGATACCTTCGCCGATGAGTACGAGCGGTCGTTGTATGCGGTTTTGGGTGTGATGATACGCTCGTCCCGCAAAGATCCTCGCTACCGGCTGGGCGCGACGATTACCACCGGGGCCGCACAGAAAATACGCTATGCTTTTCGCGGCGCTTCCAGCGAGTCGGGTTATAGTCTGGTCGAGTTCGACGATGGCACGGTGGAAAAATTTGCCGACGACGTTTTTAGCGATGCCTACGAACTCTCGCTGCCCTTTGAATTCGGTCTTGCCGCCTCGGCCGCGCCGGTGCCGGGGCTGACACTGGCGGGCAGCCTGCATTTTGCCGAGTGGTCGCAAAGCGAGTACAAAGTGACGGACGACGCTGAGTTCCGTGCAAATACTTCATTTGCGGATCAGTATCGAGATGTGGCACGTTATCATATCGGCGTCGAGTATCAAGTGCCTTATGTCGCATTGGATCTAAGGGCCGGCTACTATACTGATCCGATTCCCTTTATTGGGCCGCGCGACTTAGACCCCGTCGCCGCTTATCCACCGATTCGTGTCACATCCGATCGGAGTTTTATCACCTTGGGGGCCGGTTTGTTGCTCGACGGGGTTGTTCAGGTCGATGTAGCTTGGATTGCCGGTGCTTTCACGCAGATCGAAGAAGTCGGTGGCGTTATTGTCGAAGAGCACGACCTCAAGCGTCTCATTTTTGGTGTCGGGTATAATTTTTAGCTCGTGGTTGTTGCGGGAACGGGCTTGGCTGATACTGGGTGAGTAGATTGAAGCCATTTTATATTGGCTTTGTCTAACTTTTGCTCCAGGTCTCGGTTTGTGTATATTTAAAGCGCCCATAGGACATTTAACACCTCTTTAGGAGGTTGTCGGATTATGAAAATAAAGACTTTGATTTTTTATTCAGCATTGCCGCTAATCGCGTTGTTGGCTAATGGCTGTTATACGGTGCTTAGTAATCCCTATCAAGCAGCGGACCTGCACGATAGTGAAGTGGCTTATGCCGACGAGAGTAAAACGCCGACGGTGGGTCAATTCGACGAGCGGGATGAGATGGATGATCTTT
>DQLG01000050.1 GCA_015660315.1 Candidatus Latescibacterota bacterium | reverse complement strand
TCATTGTTTGTCAACAACTCGAACTGCCGGGTATCGTCCGGGTCACCCAACTCTTCGGTGCGGCTCCACTCATCAGTAACCCCCCCCGAGAGCACAAGATCGGCCCCAGTGCGCAACAGGTTGCGCTCGGCAAAAAACACGGTAGCCCCCTGGACCGGCAGTCCCCAACTGGCGTTGAGCCCCAATTGCGCACCGCGCCCCAGCCAGTTGTTGTGCTGTATATTCCCCGACACTCGCGGCTCGGTATTATTAAAAAAGGCGTTCGCACCCAGGGCGATATATTTTCTTTCCTGCAAACGCACGACAATCGGCTGCAGGCTATCGCCCGTTTCGGGTGTCTCTAGGAAAACCGAGCGAAAGAGGTCGGTGCGCGCCAGTTGGTCACGGCTGCGCGCCAGCTTCTCCGGGTCGTAGAGATCCCCGCGCGCGAAACCCAGATAACGTTCGATCAACCCACGACGCGTATGCAATAGCTCCTGGTTCTCGACCTCGACCGCGCCGAAATACATTTTACGGCCGGGCTCAACATAATAGATGACCGTAGAGCTGTGGCTCGCGCGGTCTTCTCCGACCCACTCGTTGCGCACCGCAGCGTGCGGGTAACCTCGTTGGTTGAGAAACGTCTGCAACCTGCGCTCACCAGCCAGCGCCTTACCATAATCAAGCGGGGCACCAAGCGTTAAACCCAACTCGGCACGCAGCACATCAGATGCAAAGGGCGCGCCCCCGTTGATTTGCACGGTGCGTACCCTCCACAGCGCGCCGCTGTCGATTTCGATATAGATATGCACCCGGTTTTTTGCGTCCAAGGAGAGACTCTTGCGCACGATCTTCGCATCGCGGTAACCGCGACCCCGGTAGAGATTAACCACCGCACCCAGGTCGCTTTTAAAGAAACGGCGGCGAAACGGCCCGCCCTGTTGGATCCGCATCGCCGAGCGCAAAGTCTCATTTTTGACCAACTGCTCGCCGCGATGCACAAAGAGCACCTTCGCGACCTTGAGTTCATCGGCCTCGCGATCCGACACCTCGCGCAAAGCACTTTGCGCCAAGGCGGCTTCGACAAAAAGCAACGCCAAAATGACCATCAACCCGCGCATCAAAATTCCTTTTTCAAACCGATGCCCAGCCCATAGCGGTCGTATTCGCTCTGTGCCGAGCCGGTCAGCGTCAGAAAGGACTTCAGCTTGTGTTCGATACGCACCTCGCCCGAGGACATTTCGTTCAACAGCGCCTCGTAGCGCACCCAAAGCGGCAGTGGTAACTCGGAGAAGTATTTGCCGACCCGCAAGGCCGTGCCGGGATTGGCGCCAACGACCGTGCTCGAAGGCAATACCGCGAATTCGTCGAGCCCCACTTTCTCGACCCGACTACTCAGAAGCTGCCCCGCCACTGTGCCCAAGGCGGCAGAATAGTCTTGCGTATTGAGCGATCCGAAGGCCAACAGTCTGAAGATATCGCTAAAATCTCGCGCAGGTACCGACGCGAATTGCGGCGCCGCGGTCTTCGCCCGCCCCTGCAGGGTCAAGGTCACTTCGTAATCTTCCTGGTCCTGGCTGTCTTGCACTTTTGTCGTCGCCCGCAAATCCAGTTCCGGATCTAATTCCAATGGATCATAGGCCACGTCGAGAATCGACCCCGTCGGCTCCAGACTATTGAACACCACCCGCCCTTCTGCAAACTCGAATTGTTGGTTGAGCACGAGTATATGGCCCTCGTCGATACCGACATCGCCGCGAAATATAGGTTTATAAAACGTACCACCGACTTCGATTGCCCCCGACGCCTCTACCTCGACCAACTCGCTGTCGAGCGACAGCGCCCGCAAGTCGACTTCGACGGCAAGCGCCATATTCTCGAGAAACTCGTCGCGTAACGCCGGTGGCGGCGGCGGTACCGGCGGCGCATTGAACACGACCAGCGTCGGCTCGGAACGCGGATTCCTCAGGCGGATCTTGCCCGCTAACTCGGAGCCCGAAGCCGCACCAGCGAAAGACAGATCCAGCAGAATATCATCGGCCTGAAAAATATCCTCATAACGACATGCCAAACGCTCTGCCACGAGCCGCACATCAAAAACGGGGTCATCGAGCCGACCTAGGTCAATCGACCCGGCCAACTCCATACTCCGGTAGCCTCGCCCAGGTTCACCTTTGGCGGAAAAACCGACCAGTTCGATAGCGCGGCCGTCAAAGCGCAACTCTCCGTCCGGCAAGGTGTAGACCGGTTCGATATCGAGTAGCGCGAGCTGCAAATCCTCAATCCCAATCTGGCCGCTGATCGCCAGCATCGAATGCAAACCGTCCACGCGCAGATTCGCACCGATACGGCCGTCTAGGTGGTCGAGGTCGGCGAGCAAATCGGCAAAAACGAACAGACCGATGCCCTCTGAATACGCTTCGATCCAAGCCTCTTCTAAAGCAACCTTGCCCGTCGTCAGATCCCAGGGCACCCGCCCCGTCACCACCAAACTGTCTTCGATCAATGTCGTCCAGTTCAAATGCAGGTCACCGCCCAATCGGTCACCGAGTAACCTACCAGCCAATTCGCCAAAATCTTCAGTCTCCACCGCCAACTCAGCGGTCAGCTCCGGCTCGGCAGCCGTGCCGCTCAACTCGGCGTGCACATCGGCGATGCCTTCCGGGCCGCCAAAAAAGACCAACTCCACACCTTCCAACGCGAGCCCGATCTGCGAAGGCGCGCCCACCGCCAGCTCACCGCCCAACCGCATCGTCCCCGCCGGTCGCAGCGCGAGGCGATCGCGATCATAACGCTGCATCGCAATTATCAGCGAGTCCAACGCCACCCGTCCCGCGCCGAGCGTAAACCGACTATCAGTCAAGAGGTCGAGCTGTAATGAATCGGCGCCGACTTCCATCTCAACGGCCAAACCGCGTAGATCGATACGCCCCGACAGGCCATGCAAACCCAACGCCGAATCACCCAATGCCATTTCTATCGAGCCGCTGAGATCGAGCTTACCGCGTAGCGGATGCCCCAACACATAACTGAGCGCCGGCCCCAAATCGGCCGCCGTCGCCTCGATATCGAGACGGGCACGCCCAGTGCCTTGTCGCAATAGCGGCGCAGCCGGACTACTAAGCGCCATATATAAGCCGGCCTCCGCTTCGACCTCGGCGAGCAACGAATCGCCCAATGCCAAGTGTAGCGAAACACCACCCAGCGACGAGGTGTCCAACCGCACCTCCGCCAAATGCAGCGCACCTTCGACCTCCGGCCGCGCGATGGTGCCGCCGAGTTGCAAGTGCCCCGTACCCTCGGCGCTAAGATCGGCTACCAAACCATCGAGTGACAGATTCGGCCATGCCGCGCTTATCGCCAACGAGTCAAAGCCAGCCCAACCCGAGAGGTCCAGCAAGCCGACCGGTGTCTGCAAATGCATCGCTGTTAGATCAAAACGACCGTCGCCATAATCAATTCTTAGCGGGCCATGCTCGCGCAACACCCATTCGCCTTGCGATAAGGAGAGCGCGTCGAGCGCCAAGCGCCCCTGTGCCAAATCCATATCGTCCAGCGGCCCCACCCATTCCGACATCCCGTCCAACGCCACTGCACCGCCATCCGGCCCCGTGAGCACGACGCCGCTAAATTCTGTTCGTGCCTCGATACGCCTCTGCGCATCCAACCCTGCCCGTACATGCACCCCCGCACCGCGTAACTCACCCCTTGCCACACCCCGGTCCCAAGCAAAATCCAAAGCCAACCCGCTATTGTGCCAACCCGCATAGTGCAACGCGGTCGTCATAGCTGAACCCATCAACCGCAATTCATCAACCGCCAGCCCACCGCTACCGGCCATATCCACATCGAGCTGACCACCCAAGCCAGGTGCAACCCGTGCCAATGCCAAGCCGTCCAGGGCCACGACGAGCGTATCGATTCGGCCGCGCGTAAAATCGACTGCCGCCCGCGCCACCAACAGATCGCGCTCCAAACGAACCACCGCGTCGAGATAGCTATGATCAAATAGATTCAACTCCGCCGTCAGCGGCCCAAACAACTTGCCGGCATCGCCGGGCAAATACTCTGACACCAATTGCACCGCCAAGGTCTCGGGCAAAGCCCGCCCCTCAATCCGCACCGGCGCGGCCCCCGCCAATAAGGCCGCCGGCCACAGCGTACCCCGCAATGCAAAATCGTAATCCCCCTCCACATCTAAATCACCCCGCGCCGTCAACGCCAACAAGCGGGAATCCAACTTGAAGTGAGTCGCGCCATCGGGCCGGTGTCCGGCCTTCAACGACACATCAAAGCGCTCGTCAGCTATCAGTTCGAGGTCGCGGAACTCGGCGGTGAAATCAGCGGTGTAGCGCTTGGCCTGCAACTGTGCCGCGGCAGCCAAATCGAAACGCGCACGCCCCGCCACCGGCGACACCGCCGCCAAGTCAAACCCCACACCCTTTAATTGCGTCTGTAAACTATCACTCGCAAGGAAATACCTCGCCTGCCCCGTTAGCTTGCCGTCGAGAAACGAAATGAGCAGATCGTCTAGCGCGAGCAGATCACCATCGGCATACAAGTTCCCCTCAAGCATCACGCCATCGACCGTCGGCAACCGCCCACGAGCCTTAACCTCGCCCGATAGCTTCAACGGCTGCACGGCCCCATCGATCGCCAAATCTAACGCCCCTCGCAACGAATCGGCCCATCCGCTGACCGTCGCTTCGACAGCAAGGTCTACAGGACGCGGCAACGCCAACCCCAACGCGAACGTCGCGCGTGTCTCATATGCTAAACTGTCGTTGCCGCCCACTGCTTCGAGCACCCCAATTTCGACCCGCTGCGCGCTGAGCATAAGATCGAGCGTTACAGAGCGCAGCGACCCGATCCCCTGCACTGCGGGAAAAGCCACCGCCAAAAGCCCCGACGTATCGTCCACCGCGCGATAACTAAGCTGCCAATCGCGGGCGGCAAGCCGCATTTCACCGGAGTGCCAATCGAGTTGCCCGGCGCGTACTGAAAGACTCGGCAAGAGCGAAATCGGCAATTCGATATCCGCCGGGGCCTCTTCTGCACTAGCGCCGACTTCGGCCACAGACACAACCCGTACCTTGGGCGCCTGCACCTCGACGGCCCAAGACCAGGGCCTGACCGCCAGCGACTCGATCTCTATATCGAGCCCAAGTAGCGGATTTTGACAACGGATACCACCAAAAGAAAAGCGATAAAGAAATGCCCCCGACTGCTCGTCGATAGCGACCCGCCAGTCCCCCAGACCACGTTCGAGCAAACGGGTGAGAGCGGCGGGGCCAAGCGGGGTAAGCAGCGCGAGACCTAATACCGCAGCGCAAACAGCCACTGCCCTGCGCAATATTTTTCTCATTTGGCCTTCAGACGTTTCAGCGATTTCGATACGCGAAAGAGCGAATCGGGCAGCGGCGTATAGGCCATCGCCTTGACCAGGCGCTCCAGACGGAACACCTCACTGGCTTTCTTCTTACCCGCCTTCTTCACCGTTGCCGTCAAGGTCGAACGCAACGCAAAACCAGCGAGTTCCTTGGCCCCTGTGATCTGCTCACTCAACGCCTGGTAGTCATCTAAGCCTTCGAGGCCCCCGCCGATCAGCGGTGGATACGAGGTCGTCGTGTCCTGCAGGGTCTTAAACGACATGATCTCCCGATAACTAGGAAATGATGTGGCGATGCAGGCGTCGAAAGTATAGCGATTTTCGCGCTTGAGCTTCTTGCCCTTAGCATCGTAATACTTGGCCCGCAACTGCGCGACCACCCTGCGGCAGTGGATGCCGGCGACGCGCGAGGTATCCCCCGGCACCTTGACGGCGAAACTTACTTTGGGCGCACCCTTCTTGGCCACCTTTTTCGCCGCGGCCTTGCGCGCCGGCGGCGCCTGTTGCTGCACAAAGGTTCGCGCCACGAGATCGATCTCGTAAATTTGCGCCCGATCCAACCGCAGAATCGTCCGCGTATTGAGCGACTGACCCTTTTTTTTGAGCGCACGCACCATTTTTTTATTCGCCTCGATCCGCTTCTCGACCATTTGGTTGCGGCCCTTTATATAGACCTTGTTGATCG
>DQLG01000729.1 GCA_015660315.1 Candidatus Latescibacterota bacterium | reverse complement strand
TGGTTTCAAGTCGAGAAATTTCTTCAATGGGATTTAAGACTTCCGATCCTTCAACACGTTTGGGCGCAAAAGTCCAGCCTCTTTCTCCCTTGCGGCTGTCCAGCAGATCCTGCCAGGCTCTTTGCGCTAGTAGCGTATCGTGTTTGACCGCGGCAGCATAAGCTGTCAGTCGGGCATGCCATCCGGCAAAATTACCATCGCCGATGTCGCGGTTGCTCTCATTGCGGGCCGGGTCATCTGCAGGCATCGCATAGAATTCGCAATACTGCATCCAGGCCTCGTCCCAACCCGTGTGGTCGATCAGTTCTATAAGTTCTAGGCCCACCTCGGCTCCTCCCATGATCATCACCAAGTGGGAAGTATGCTTGGAATTCGGGGCTCCTTCGTTGTAGAGCATATTGCTCTGAGGATCGTATCCGAGTACGCCGGGTCCCGAGAATAGCCCGTGCGGCATTTTGGCGATACTGTCCATTCCACGCACGATTTTGTCGCGGTAACGGGTATCTCCAGTGCGCTCCCATTCGGTCATCCAGTTGCCGGCAAAGGCCAGCCAATCGGGGCCGATCCGCGCGCGGGCGGGCTGTTGGCTCGGGTGCTCGCTTAGCGGCATGGCTAGCCGCATGGGGTCGAGTTCTAGTAGGGTGAGATCCGCGTCCGCGACTTCGCGCATCAAATCGCCGGTGCGTTCGTCGGTGCTCAAGTAGTAGTAGAAGCGGCGCAGAGTGGCTTGGCTGATTCGTGCCTCTTTGGAACCGCAGCCCCAGTGGCGGACATTGTGGCGCGAGCCCAATCCGGCGAAACGGCCAAGGTGGTAGACGTCGACTTCGCCGGTGTGCCGGGTCATGGCTTCGGCCATGCGGAATATATCGGCGCGCCCGCTGCGCAAAAAGCTGTACCACAGCCATATGTCGGGGGCCAGTTCGGAGTTGTGCCAGGCAAAGCCGCCGATGTCGTAGCGCCAGGTGTGGCGATCGGAATCATAGGTGTGCATGATGTCGCCGAAATCCCAGAAGCCATACCAGTGCCGCTGTTCGATTTCGAGTTGGTAAAAGGATAGCCGTTCGTCTAGCTCGTTTTCGATCCATCTTTTTGCGGGCGTCGATCGGTCCGGTATACTCCAGGTGCCGAAGACCGGAATCGAATGATAATACGCCGGATCGCAAACCAGGAGCGGATGCTGTTGACTGACTTGTGCCTTATGCACCAGGTCGGTCTGCGATGGAACCGTCGCAAAGGCCCAGAGCGTCAACTCGGTGGTGCGAGCGATGCCGTGCGGCGTGCTGAATCCTTCTTGTACGTCCTCATAGGTGGCGCTCAGGCCGTGGGCCTTGATATCGTAGTGCCGCGTGTCCATCGGCGACGCTTCAGGGGACCATAGCCAGATTTTCAATTCGGCCGTCTCTGTCGAGGCGCCTGAGACTTCGAGTGCGGTGGGATGCAATTGCCAGAAATTGCGCATGGCCACAGCCAGGCCCCCCGAAGCGTCTCCGATATAAGCCAATCCTTGTGATCGTCGACCATGCCCGGCGGCGATCCAGGCACTGTGTGTCCCGGTCCGTTTCTCGATGCTAAAATAATCAGGAGCGTTTTGCACCAATTTGAATCCGTCCCAGACCGGTAAATCTTCGGCCAATCGCCGTTGCCGTCTGTGCATTTGTTGCAATCCCGGTAATCTTTTGCCCGCCAGTTGATCGGCGAACATATCGGGGTGTTCGTCGGAGGAAAAAGACCGCCTGCCCGTGAGTGGGCGCACGGGCTCGTGCCATGCCCCTTCGTCTTCGCCGGCGAAACTTATGTGCCGATTGTGAAATTCCTCGCGCAGGGGCACGGCAAACGACAGGCCGAGTCCCTTGATGAAATCTTGCTCGGCCTCGCCATCGTAAATGAAAGTATGCACTAGGCGCACGGACTCGAGGTCGGCGTATAGGTAGAGGCGCAGGGTAAAGGGTAGCCAGGATCGTTCGGAGCTTGCCGATTGATGCATGCCTTCGACCTTGACCACGGCGCGCACCGGACCCGATTGCTCGACCGCGACGTTCTGGATACGGCTAACGAAGATTTCTTCTCTAATAATGCCCTGATCGTCATACGCCGATCGATCTTCGAGGATGGCGATCAGTTTGCCATCTTGTGCCACGACGCGGTCACCTATGCGAATGGCATCGATAAAGAAGGCGCCTTGTTTTGCAATGCGGCATTGCAGCGGGCCGGTATCGATCTCGATGAATTCTTCCGTTTCCTCGACACTGATCGGAGTGGTGGGCGCCGGTCCGGTGCCGGTGGACAATTGCAAGTTTCCGCTGATCTCGGATTCTGCGCTAAATGCGTGGCCGGTCCATTTCAATGAACCATCCGGCCAGTAGGCCAGTGGCCAGCTTTGCACCGGCAGTGACTGGCCCGCCGGATCAGAGAGTGCGAAAGAGGTCTCCTTTGCCACCTGTCCCCTCGGCCAGGGAATGCCCCAGCTGATGCCACTGGCGCTGACCGGGGCGGTCCTATCGAGCCATTTGAGCGCGATGGGGGATGGGGCTATTGAATTTGAGTTTTTCGCTGTCATTGTCGTTGCTTTCTCAAGCGATGCATTTTGTTCTGCCGAACTCAGGGTGCATATCAGGATGCAGCCGGAGACCAGGACGGAGTAGGGGCGCATGGTCGATTTCCTCGCGGGCAAGTTGTGCGATCAGTCGCTGCCAAGATAATAGCTGGCCATCGGTATTTGATCATCGCCCATGAATTTTAAGGCGACGTCGATCCGATAGAGGGGGTCTTGCATAAGACAGACGCGGCGGTCGGCAGCCGGTATGACCGTGGTGTAGACACGCAGTTCGCCGTCGCCGTCGAGGTCGCCGATGCCGATCTTGTGGATGCCGTCCTCGGGCAGGTCGTCGCGCAGTTTGATCGAGATATATTGGTCGCGGTGGGGCATCGGCCGACAGCGTGGCCTCCATCTGCTGTTCTTGTCCTGCGAAAATGGGTCTTACCCACCAGGTATTTTCCCGATCGAGCGGAGCGGTATCATCCACGAAGTTCGTGGTTTTGCCGATGGTCGCAATAAAAAACAGGATCAGCAATCGCAAGCACAAAAGTTTGTTAGTCCGCATGTCGCGTCTCCATCGTCGGTGATTGCCCGTTCGTTGCAAGGCGTCTACTGGGGTGGGGCACAACGGAAACTTCTGGTCAAGGCTGGTGAATTCGGCCTTATTAAACAGCTTATACCATGTTCGTATTCCATTAGATTTCCTGCGTATTGCACCGGAAAGGCCCTCTATGCGTAATCCCCCCGGTTTTTATCCCTTCTGGTTTTGGAACGACCGCCTCAGCGAAGACGAGATCCGTTGGCAAATCGCGCAAATGGCCGCGCAGGGCATTCGCGGTTTTTTTATTCACCCCCGCCAAGGTCTCCAGCAGCCCTACCTCTCCGAAGCTTTTTTCGCCATGGTCGAGGTCGCCATAGACGCGGCCGAACAACACGGTCTATTGGTCCACCTCTACGACGAATACCCCTATCCCAGCGGGGTCGCCGGCGGCGAAGTGACCGAAGGCAATCCGCATTTCCACGCGACGTCGCTCACCCAGCGCAGTTATGATCTATCCAGCGGTCCGATCCGGCAAACCCTGACTCGGGGCCACATCCTGTGCTGCATGGCCTATCCGCTCAAGGATGGCGCCATTTGCTGGGACCGGGGATTGGACTTGCGATCCAGTGTCGGCATGGTCCTCGTCGACCAATCCTATAATGTCGCGGGCCTGACGCAATACAATCAGAAACGCAACTTCGCCAGTAATCCCACCCCCGTGCTCGAAACGAAGCTCGACGGGCCGCATCGCCTGTTTGTTAGTGCCCAAGTTCATGTCACCACGCACAAATATTGGGGCTATTACACCGACGTGCTCAATCCCGACGCCGTTCAGCACTATATCGACCTCACGCACGAGCGCTACTATGCCCGCTTCGGCGAAAAATTCGGCACGAGCATTCGCTCGATCTTTGTCGATGAAACGCAGCCGAGCTGGTCTACTCTGGTGCCCGACGCCTTCCGTGAAAAATTCGCCTACGACCTCATTCCTCTCTTGCCTGCTTTGCAGGACGATACGCATCCGCAACACACCCGGGTCGCCGCCGATTTGAATAGCCTATTGTATCTGATGTTCCTCGACGCCTATGACAAGCCCATGCAAAATTGGTGCGAGAAACACGGCATCGGTTATTCCGGTGAAAAACACAGCATGCGTTTGTCGCAACTCAAACACATGCATATTC
This sequence comes from Candidatus Latescibacterota bacterium, assembly GCA_015660315.1. GTDB lineage: Bacteria > Latescibacterota > UBA2968 > UBA8231 > UBA8231. Next base: position 5,472 of record DQLG01000729.1, on the reverse strand, counting down.
CCGGATGCGACCCGGGGCATACTAAGGCGGGCGCCGAAGAATTGGATATCCTCGTCGGCGATATCCGCCGCAGCGCCAAAGCCACGGCATCCGCCGCCTATTTCTACGACAAAGAAGGCGCGCTCGACGAATGTTATCACAGCCTCGGCTGGAGCGGCACCATGCAAGACGCCAAGCTCATCGCCGAGATGCTGATCCTGATGGATATTCGCTACCTCGTGCCGCACGGTTTTTTCTACTCGACTCACGCCCTCAAAAAACACGACGCGCCGCCGACCTTCTTCTTCCAGATGCCCTATTGGTCGCTATGGCACCACCTTTCGGCCCGCATCGCCGCGCTATACGGGCATTTTGCGAGCACATACATCCCCGCCGAGATCCTCCTTGTAGATCACGCCACGGTTTTACCTACGCGCGAAGATATGGCAACGGACGGCCGCGTCCGCAACCTGCTCTTGGAAAACCAATTCGATTTCCTCATCCTCGATACGGACATCCTCGAATCGGGTCGCATCGAAAATGGCGCGGTCCACGTCAAAGACATCGCGGCCAAAGTTGTTATCTGCCCTCCGGGGCGCTTCGTAGAGGAACCCCTGGAAAAATGGCTGGCAAAATTCGAGAGAGAAGGCGGTGCAGTGTTGCGGGTGCGAGATGAAGATGTCGCCGACAACCTGCTGCCGCGGATCCTCGAACGCGTTCGGCCGAACTTGCGCATTCGGGCCGTGGCGGGCGACCTAAAAAAACTGCAACTGGTCACCCGTACCGATGGCGCCCGCACCCTGTATTTTCTGATTAATTCGGGCGGGGAAGCGCTCTGTCTCGCCTTCGATCAGACGCTCAATGAAATCCCCATCGACGACATTTCACCTCTCCGCCTGTGCGGCGATGAATGCGCGCTCGGGCCCTTTGATTCCATGCTACTAGAAGCAACTGAGAACGCGCTGGTGACACGTGTCTTGCCGCAGATCGCAATCCCCGTGCGGGGCGAGGTCAACGTTGCGATAAAAAGCGGTAACGCAGTCCGCCTGTACGACTGGTCTATGTCGCTACTCGACGAAAAGGGACTAATCCTGCAGACCGCAACCGTACCGGCCGTTCCGATCGTCAACCAACTCGCGCATGGGAATTTTCGCATTGCGCCGGATATCAACATGAGATTTGGCACCATGCCCGATATGGATATGTGCGAGCTTCGCGTGCGCTATGAAACGACAATCGAAAATGGCTATGATGGTCGTGTCGAGTTGCTGATGGAACCGGGATCGGTCAGCGGCGAATGGTCTCTGCGGATCAATGATTCAGAGCGGATCCTGCCCGAAGCTTTTTTGCCCACCCAATCGCATGTGCGCGGCAGCCTCGCGATAGACGTCACGCCCTATTTAAAACCTGGATCAAATACTCTATCGATCGATCTCGTCACCGATCGTCCGGACGGTGGATTGTTAAACGCGCTCTACCTCGTCGGTGATTTCGCCGTCCAGTGCGACCCCGTCGTGATCGCGGCCCGAGCTCCAACTGGTGGTTTCGAAACCTATGAAGACAATGGTCTGCCATTTTATGCGGGAATCGTCGAATACGAGACTCGCTTTGAACTCGATGCCATGCCCGACGGGGATCGCGTGCTCGCCTCACTCGATTTCCAAGACACCTTCTTGGAGGCCTGCGAAGTCTCCGTCAACGACAGTGATTGGCGCCCTTTGCCCTGGTCTCCCTATGCCTTCACCATTGCAAAAGGCCATTTGCGTACGGGCGCCAATACGCTGCGGATTCGCGTATACACCTCGCTAATTCGCTCGTTCGAAGGGCAGCGCTTCAATCAGCATACGCACAGTCAGGAAAACATAGTGTAGGGCAGCGGTCTGTGCATTTTTTGCGGGGTGCGAGCAATGGCCTCGTTGAAACGAAGGGTGAGCCCTAGTAGGCGACGCTGATCACGCGCAGCAAATTCTCCGCGCCGGCTTGCGCGTCGACGCCGATTCGGCACAGGTAGGAGCCGGGCGGAACAATGGCCCCGTCGCGGTCCTGGGCGGACCAGGAATAGAGGTGGGACTGATCGGCTTGCAACTGGCCTTTGAGTGTATTGATGAGCCGGCCGTCGAGGGTGTAGATCTGCACCTCGGGGGGCGCGTCTACTTTCAGGACATTGAAATGGATCTGTGCCGCATCGCCGATCCCGTCGCCATTGGGGCTGACAAAGGGTTGGACTGTGAGGTTGGCGATCAATTGGCCGCTGCCGGGGATACCAGGCAGGTACACCGTTGTGGCCGCGCGCTGCAGTGGGTCGACCGGCTGCCAAATTTCCGGCTGGGTGGTTTGACCGACAAAAGCCTTGAAGACCGTCGCGTTGTTCTTGAGTACGGTATTAAAGGCCACTTCGACTTCTTCGCGCCGCACGGTGCGCGGCAACTCCACCAAGAGCGAATCGCCGGTGACCAGTACCGTTGCCGGTGCGGTGTCGGCACCGGCGATCTTGAGGATGAGATCCGCTGGGTCGATGGGGGTGGGGGTTTGCAACAGGATGCGGTTGAAACCGGGATCGCGGGTGCCCAATACCGGCACGATGCGAAACGAGAATAACTGCATCACGCCTGGCTCAGCCGTGCGCGGCAAAATTTCGCCCTCGACGCCGGCTAGGAAGGCGTCGGTGAATTCGAGCTCGAGCGAGCGCATCGTCGGTGCTGTCGATGCGCGGTCCGAACTGAGGATGAGCTGGATTTGCACGAAGCGGCGCGGGCTGGGGGAGAGGAATTGCTCGCCGGGTCGCTGGTAGAAATTGCTCCACTTGCTCCAATCGTCGCCGATGCCGATCGTCGATGTGACCTCGCCTCTGAGCGCCTTGGCCATCTGTTCGTATTGCTCGTCGGTGACTTCGGTGCCGTCCTTGCGGAAGTAGCTAAAAATCTCTTGTAATTCGTTGCCCGAGCGGGTGCGCGCCTGGATGCGGGCGCCCGGGGGCAAATCGGCTTGCCAGTCGAGCGATTTGATGACCTTGGCCCGGTCGTCGCCGGCGATCTGCCCCAAATCGATGAAATCGGAGTTCATCTCCACTTGCGCCACGTGGCCCACCGGGAAGATCTGCGTCTCGACGAGAAATCCGCTCTGGAACTGAAAACTGGAAGCCCCGCCGCCGCCAACCCATTCGGCGGCGACGAAGCGGACCGGCTGGGGGGCGAATAGATAGGTCAATTGTCCGGGGAATTCGCTGGAAGTCGAGAGCAGGGCGGCGGTGTCGCCGACAAAGAGCTCGTCGAAATCAACGGCACCAGTCAACGTGCGCTCGCCGGCCGAAACGCTCAGGCTATGGGTGCGGATCTGCGGCAGGTTGGAACCGTAGGTCAAGGTGCGCAGCAAGAAATCCGAGGTGCGCATCACGACCCTTTCGACCCAAAATAGGGCGCCGAGATCCCAATCCCAGGCGATCGGGTCTTGTCCGCGTTCGCGGCGCGCTCCCCAGTCGGTGTTGGCGTCTCCGTCGGCCATTTTGAAGGCGAAACCCCGGCCCGCGCGTTCCTGGATGGTGCCGCCGCGCGCCAACGTCTGCAAGGCGATATTCTCGCCTGGCGTATAGACTTCGACTTCGGCTATGGCGGCGTCGGGGGTTTTGGCGTCGACCAGGATGCGGATGTATTGCAACATATCGTATGTCTCGGCGACGACGGCGGCGGCTTCTTCCTCGTCGCCGAGTGCACGGATTCGTTTGACTTCCCGTACCAGCGGCTGCACATCGTAGATGACTAGCGTCTCGTTGATGGGTTTGGTGGTGCCGCCGATTAGGTGGAAGGAGAAGATGTCGGAGCGTGTCACCCGGCGGCCTTCCGTGCCGAAAACGCGGAACTCGCTGAAGGGTCGCGCGCCTTCTTGGTCGGGGAAGATCAGGCGTATCTCGGTTACTAGCGTAGCCCGTCCCAGGTCGATCTCGATCCACCACTCGTCGAGGGGGGCATCCGCGTTGGGTTGCCAGAAAGTCTCGGGATCTCCGTCTATGATATTGTCGGCGGCGGCGAAGTTGGAGCCGGCTTTCCACGCGCCGCCCTGAATCTCTTTCCCGCTGACTAAGGCGTGGGTGAAATCTTTGGCGTTGAGGGCGGCGTTGTGGGTGCCTTTGAATTCGACTGGGGTGACCGAACCGTCGGGGGCGAATTCAAGAGTACCGATGGGAAAGGTCCACTCTCGCCACTGGGATTGTCGGTTTACCCGGTAGAGGGCCAGAGCGGAGCTGTTGGTCTGGGCGTAGAGCACCCAAGCGGGCAAGACCACCAATACGGCGAGGCCGACGACCATCAAGAAATTTCGCTGTGAACGGACGCGTTGCTGCATGGCACTACTCCCAATCTGTCGGGCGACGAGTAGAGATGGTCTCTATGGTGCCCGGAAACAGGTGTCCTAGTAGGCGACGCCCACCGTGCCGAGGCGGACGAAGCGCTCGCGCTCGGCGTCGATGGCCACTCTGGCTAAGTAGATCCCCGGGGGCACGGTCCGGCCCCCGTCGTCGCGCCCGTCCCATGCCCAGGTAAAAGAGCCGCTGCTCGCCATGGCCGAAAACAAGGTACGCACCCGGCGACCGCCTAGGTCGAGTATTTCGACGTCGATCTGTACGGGTTGTTGCAACTGCACGAGCGTATAGGAAATATCGGTCTGTTCGTTGGTCCCGTCCCCATTGGGGGTGACGATGCCGGGTTGGATCTGGAAGAAGGGCAGCAGGTTTTGCGCCGAAGCGGCCGTGGTCAACACCCGCAGGTTGTTGGTCAGCACTGTGGGGTTGGCGTCGCCGGGCAATACTTTTTGCGGGGCCTCGTCGCTTTGCGTATCGAAGACCTGGGCGTTGAAAAAAGTAGCTTGCACGAAGACCTGGGCGTCAAAGACGATGCGCAGGTTGCCCTGGGATTGCGTCGTCTGTCTTTGCGAGGGGAAGAACAGGGTCAGGCTCTCGGGGCCCTGGATGAGACTGTCGGGCACTATGGAGATGGGTGGGTTGCCGATGAAGAGCTCTTTGAATTGAGGTTCGGCCGGGGTGAAAATCTCGATGGCGTCGAAGCCGACGTCGGCTTCGCTGATATCCGCCCTGACATCGAAGGCGAACGTAGTGGGCGCGCCGGCGGGCACCTGGGGTTTGTTGCCTGGTGGACGGGGGTCTTCTAGCACGGAGATTTCGCCGATCAATTGCTGGGCCAGGGGCGGGATGGAATGCTCGACCGTGAGCGAGTTGACGCGGATGCCGTCGAGAATCGAGCGGCTATCGAGGCTGATCTCGACCTGAAAAAAACGGCGCGGGCTCGGTAGGTCGATCTGTTGGCCGGAATCGGCGAAAGGCGCTGACCACTCGCTCCAGTTGTCCTGGTCGTCTTCAACCGGGCCGCGGATATTCAGGCCCAGCCGGCCATAGTCGGATTCGGAGACTTCCTGCGTGTCGCCGGTAAAGACGTTGACGATCTTGTAGAAGACCTCGGGCGTATCGTCGCGGCCGGTGCGCAT
>DQLG01000693.1 GCA_015660315.1 Candidatus Latescibacterota bacterium | reverse complement strand
TTTTGTCCTGGTGCGAGAACAGGAGACCTGGCAGATGAGTCAGCCGGTATCGGCCTTGGCCGACGGGGACGCAGTCAACGCACTGCTCAATAAGATCGACACCTCAGAAATCGAAGCCTTCGTCGACGAGGGGCCTGACCAGGAGGGGCTGAAGGCCTACGGTTTTGGTCCTCACAAGACCGAACTGACGATGCTTGTTGGTCCCGATAAAGTTGAGAAACGCCTGGTGATCGGTGGGGACAATGGACAGGGTAGTTTTTACGCGCGCGACGCAAGCCGCCCGCAGGTATTCCTGCTCGATTCGACGCTTGTTCAGCAGGCCGTTAAAGACGCGAACGCACTGCGCGATAAAAAGCCGCTGCGCTTCGACAAGGATTCGATTACCGAGATCGCCCTGGGCAAGCTGGGCAAACAGGTCTTCGCGGCCGCTAAGGACACTGCGGGCATATGGGATCTGACAGACCCGCCCGGAAGGGAGGGCAAATCGTGGAAACTCAATAGCCTATTGAGCGATTTGAACCAACTCGAAGTCGTGGGTTTCGCCGGTGAAGTGCCCGAGGGAGCGGTGCTCGCCTTGGTGATCGCCCTGACGGGCGACGGCAAGGACTCGTCGGTCATCAGTGTGCATCAGCTTGACGGGGTCTCGTATTTGCAACAGGAAGGCGACTCTGCGGTATATATCATGGATGCTGAAGACTTCGCCGAATTTGATCTGGGGTTGGAAGATGTCGCACAGGCACCGCCAACACCGGCTGATAGTGCCGGTGGGGCCGACGGCTGATAATGCGCGTCGGCGGTTTCTTCGCCGTATTGTGTCTGCTGGTCCAGGCGCTACAAGCCCAAGGGCCGGCGGTCTCGGCACATTTGGATACTGCGCAAGTCCGGGTCGGGGACCCATTTCGACTAACGCTTAGGCTCGATTATGCCGAGGCAATGCGTCCGGACTTACCGGATCTGCCTTCGTTGTTGGAGCAATTCAACCCGCAGTGTTCGGCTTGGAGTCAGCTGGTATCCCCGCAGGGTTTGCAGATGGAACAGCAGTGCCAGTTGCGCCTTTATGAACTTGGATCCCATCAAGTGCCTTCGTTTGGCGTCGTCTTTGTCGCAAGTCAGGACGATACGCTATTCCGTTCGAGCCAACCCCTTGATATAGAAGTCGCTAGTGCCCGACAGGAAGGTGAAGACCAATTACGCGATATCAAGCCACCTTTGCGTATAAGCGGTGGAATTCCTCTATGGGTCGCCGTCGTCGGGGTAGTTTTGGCTATAGTGCTGGTGGGTTTTTTTGTCTATTGGTTATGGCGTCGTCGCCATCGAGCATCTATCCCGGTCGAGGTCGAGTCCAAACCGATAGATTTCGCCGCCGAATTTACTCGTATTGCCGGACTTGGCCTGCTCGACCGAGGCGAATTCAAAATCTATTATTCATTGCTCTCGGAGAATTTGCGCCGATTTCTCGAACTGCGCTTGGAGATCGAGGCGATGGAGCAGACCACTGCGGAATTGGCGATCGCTATGCGGGGAGTCGAAATAGAGGATCGTCTCGCTCAGCAGATCGTCGAATATCTCGGCGCCGCCGATCTAGTGAAATTTGCTCGTTTTCATCCCGATATCGATACGGCCCGGCGTGCACCAGAGGCCGGGTTAACGCTCTTACGCGATGTCGAAGACCTTGTCGGGGCGCAAGCCCGAGCAACTGAGGACCATGCAGCCACTCCGGTTTGAAAATCCGGAGTGGCTGCTGCTGCTCCTGTTATTGCCTCTATTACTCTTTTCCTATATGCGGGCCCATAGGGGCCGCCAGGGTAGCGTGCAGTTTTCCGACCTGAGCACTTTGCGCCGGGCCGGTTTCTCGTTGTGGGCGAAGCTGAGGCACAGTCTTATCGTGCTCAAGATACTCGGTCTGGGCTGCCTGGTCATGGCAATGGCCCGCCCGCAGGCTGGGCGCGAGGTGCGGGAGATCTCATCGCAGGGCATTGATATCATGTTGACGTTGGACGTATCGTCGAGCATGGAACTAAATGACCTAGACAAGGGACAGAAGAGCCGTTTGCAAGTGGCCAAGGAGGTCGTTGCTGATTTTATCGGCGGGCGCTACAGTGATCGCATCGGGATGGTGATTTTCGCTGGGGAAAGTTTTACGCAATGCCCGCTGACCTTGGATTACGACGTGTTGTTGGAATTCCTAAAAGGCGTTGAGATTGCCGACGAACAGTGGGACGGGACGGCGATCGGGATGGCGCTGATCAATGCCAGCAACAGGTTGCGCGACTCTGAGGCCAAGAGCCAGGTGGCAATTCTACTGACCGATGGCGTCAACAACGCCGGTGAGATCGAACCGTTGACAGCGGCTGATGTGGCGGCGGCGGTGGGGATTCGTGTCTATACGATTGGTGTGGGTAGTGACGGCACGATTCGGCGGCCGGTCCAGGGCGTATTCGGGACCCGCTACCAAACTGTGCAAGTCGAGATCGACGAGGAGACGTTGCGGGAGGTAGCCGAGCGCACCGGCGGCAAGTATTTTCGCGCGACGAGCGGGGATAAGCTCGAAGAGATTTATCGTGAGATTGGCGAGCTGGAAGCGACGGAAATCAAATCCGAGGTGCACGTCGATTATTCCGAACGCTTTGCCTTTTTTCTCTGGCCGGGACTAGCCCTGCTATTGGTGGAGATGCTCTTGGCCAATACCCGTTTCCGCCGTCTGCCCTGAGGTTTTTGATGCGCTTTGCTGCCCTCTACAATTTCTGGCTAATGTTGTTGCTGCCGCTGATGGTCGCCTTCTTCGCTTGGGCTCTGCTGGCTCGGCGTCGGGCACTGATGCGTTTTGTCCGCTGGCCATTGGCACAAAAGCTGACCCGCGATCTGAGTCGGGGTCGCCAGTTTTGGAAATACGGGTTGTTGGGTTTGGGCACCTTCTTTCTCATACTGGCGCTCACGGGGCCGCAATTTGGGGCCAAACTCGATATGGCGCAGCGCAAAGGGGTCGACGTGATGTTGGTGCTTGACGTCTCGCGCAGCATGCGAGCGGAAGACGTCAAACCGAGTCGTCTTGCACGGGCTAAATATCAAATTCGCGCACTTTTGGATCTATTAGAAGGCGACCGAGTGGGCTTGGTGGTTTTTGCCGGCAAAGCTTTTGTTCAGTGCCCTTTGACCACCGACTACGGTGCGCTTGAGATGTTTCTAAATATCCTCGATGCGGGTTCGATTTCGGCACAAGGTACCGCAATTGATGATGCCTTGAGGTTGGCGATACGCACTTTTGACCCTGGCGACTTACAGCACGAGGCCATAATAATTTTCACCGACGGTGAAGATCACAAGGGAAAATCGCTGGAGGCGGCGCGGGAGGCCGCTGAACGGGGGGTGCGGGTTTTTGCTATCGGTTTGGGAACCCCCGACGGTGAACTTATCCCAGAAGTCGACGAGAGTGGTGGGGTCAGTTATCACAAGGATGAGAGCGGCAATTACGTTAAGACCCGTTTGGACGAAGGCACGCTGCAAGCGGTGGCTCTGGAGACGGACGGCGATTATTATCGCAGCACATTACGCGGGGCCGAGCTTGACGAAATCTATAGTCAGATCGCGCAGATGGAGCAAAAGGAAATAGGCTCAACGCGTTTTACCCGTTATGAAGAGCGATACCAATGGCCCTTGTTGTTGGCGTTGTGTTGTTTCCTGGCTGAAGCTTTTTTAGGTGATGTGCGGGTTCGGACCCGCGAGTGGAAAGGTCGTTTCGAGTGATGCGTATTTGCACGAGATGCCTATTGGTAGGCGGCGCGTGGTTGACGCTTACCGGCGCGACCGTGGGCGATCCGGTCGCCGATAAGAGCGCCAAGGCGCACGAACTGTATCAGGGCGGCGAATATAATAAGGCGCTAAATCTCTACCGCGATGCACTCGTCGATCGGCCAGAGGCTCCCGAGTTGCATTTTAATGTCGGCGACGCGCTCTTCAAGAGTGGCGATTACGAGAAGGCCTTACAGGAATTTGAACAAGCGCTCAAGATTCCCGCTGATCGTGCCCGAGCGCAAGCCCATTACAATATCGGTAATACACTTTTTCAGCAGCAGGATTATGAAAAGGCAATTGAGGCCTATAAACAGGCGCTGCAATTACATGCAGCCGATGAGGACGCCAAGGTAAATCTCGAATTGGCCTTAGAGCAATTGCAACAGCAACAGCAGCAACAGCAGCAACAGCAGCAACAGCAGGATCAAGAACAAAAAGAGCAGGATCAAGAAGATCAACAGGACCAACAACAGGACCAACAACAGCAGCAAGACGAACAAGAGGAACAGGAACAACAGCAGCAAGAACAGCAGCAAGAGTCACAGGACCAACAAGAACAACAAGAGCCACAGGACCAACAACAGCAGCAAGCCCAAGCGGGGGACGAGCCGATTAGCCCTGAAGAGGCGCAACAGCTTCTCGATGCGCTTGAAGATCGCGAAGAAGAAGCGCAGAAGCGTCGTTTCCGCGCCACGGGCAAGGCGCAGGGCAAGGACTGGTGATGATGCCTCATGTTTTATGGTTGGCGATCTGGGTCGTCTGTTTGTCCAATGCCGCAAGTGCCGCAAATATAGAATTCACAGCCACGGTTGACCGGGTGCGTTTGGGCCGGGCCGAGCCGCTTCGGTTGACTCTTGCGATAATATCAGATGAAAATATCGGCGATATGCCGGCGCCGGAAATCAGCCTAAAGGATTTCTACGTTGAGGGCCCTTCGGTGAGCACCCGGATGGAGATGATAAACTTCAACACCAACTTCACCCGTGAGTTGGTCTATGTCCTGTATGCAAAACGCACCGGGAAAATCAATATCGGGCCGGCGCGTATTTCGATAGGCGGCCAACAATACCAGAGCAAGTTGATCCAGGTCGAAGTCGTCCGGGGGGCGAGTCGCCAAAATTCTCGGAATACGGCAAATAATGGTGCGACGAAGGAATTCAGACTCGAAGACAATCTATTTGTCTTGGCGCGTTCGGACTATAATCGGGTCTATATCGGACAACAAGTCACGGTCGACTACGATCTCTTTTATCGCTTTCGGTTGCACAATGTGGGTTTTAAGGAGATCCCAAGTTTTGCCGGTTTTTGGGTCAAGGAGCTTTTTGTCGCACAGCAATTGGAATCGCGAAGGGAAACGCTCGAAGGAGTCAATTTCAATGTCGCCCCGCTCAGGCGTGTGGCGCTTTTTCCCACGAGTGCGGGTGACTATGAGGCAGGGGTTCTTGCTGTCTCCTGCGACATACCACAACAACGGGGGCGTCGCGGTAGTTTGCTCGAAGATTTCTTTGCCGGCGACCCGTTCTTTGGCCGTTCGCAATCGGTTCTTTTGCAGAGTGAATCGATCGCGATCGAGGTACTGCCCTTACCCGAGCAGGGCCGCCCGCAGGAATTTTCTGGTGCAGTCGGACGCTTTCGCTGGGATGTACAGGCTCAGCCGACCCATGTTGCCGCGGGTGATCCGGTGACGCTGCGGGTGGTAATTGAGGGGCAGGGAAATATGGCGGCAGTCCAGGCTCCCGATATCGGTGGCGCGACAGGGGTAAAACTCTACGATCCCAAAGTCGAAGAAGAAGAACAGGTTAGCAACGGAGTCTATGGTGGCCGGCGCACCTTCGAGTATATAATGATACCAGAACAAGGTGGAATGATGGAGATTCCGCCAGTGCGTTTCGCTTATTTTGACCCATATGCCGAGCAATACCAAGTGCTCGAATCCGAGCCGATATTTATACACAGCGAGGGAAGTGTGGCGGAGGCGGAGGTGGAAAGTTATGGGTTGAGTCGGAGGGATATTGAGGCGGTGGGACAGGATATCCGCCATATCAAACCCGATGCAGACGCTCTTGGCACGGATACCGCACTGCACAACCGTTGGCTATTTTGGCTGCTGCAAGCAGGCTTGCCGGTCGCTTTTTTCGCTCTGCTATTCTGGCAGCGTTATCAACAGAGGCTACAGGGCGATGTGGCCTATGCCCGGCAGCGCCGGGCCAAGGGAGAAGCCGGCCGCAGGTTACAGCGGGCCGACGAGTTGCTCGCGGTAGGTGATGCCGCGGAATTTCACGCGGCAGTCCAGGCTGCGGTGCTGGAATTTTTGGCCGACCGATTAAATCTTGCGGCCGCGGGGCTAACTAGTGAAGCCTGTGCCGAGGCTTTGGATGAACGTGGGGTCGAAGACGAAACCGTTGGGGCTCTGCGGGATCTTTTGGTGCGCTGCGATTACGCACGTTTCGCAGCGACCGGCGTATCTGCCGCTAATATGGCCGAGGCTCGTCGCTTGGCCGGCGATCTGGTCGAGCGGTTGGAGGAGCGGATATGATCTATAAGTGGGCGGTGGCGCTTGCGTTGTGGGCTAGCGCGCTCGGCGCGCAATCGGTTGCAATGGGCCAATACAATGAGGCCAATGCGCACTATCGGGCGGGTGATTTTACCAAAGCCCGCCAAATCTACCTCAAAGCCGTGTCAACGGGTATTACCGATCCCCAGCTTTTCTACAACCTAGGCAATGCCTGTTTCAAATCCGGCCTATTGGGAGAGGCGATTCTCTGGTATGAACGGGCTAGTCGCTTGGCGCCTGACGATGAAGACATTGAAGCTAATTTGCGCTTTGCCAATCTGGTTAAAAAAGATCGGGAACCCGGCGGCGAGAGCAACGCGTTACTTCGCTTCGTTACAGCCGCGTATGCTTGGCCGAACTTGGATCATCTCAGCTTATCTTTTGCCCTCGTCTTCTTCGCTCTTTTTATCCTAGGGGTTCAACGATTATTGCGGGGGGCTGGGCTCGGTGCTTCGTGGCTGGCTGGCGTGGTTGTCTGCGTGGGGATGAGCGGGATTTTCGCCGGCTGGCTGGGAACTCGGCTCTATGGGGATTCACGCAATAGCGAGGCTATCGTCATCGTCGGGGAAGTGATGGCCCGGTCGGGGCCCGATGAGGGGCAGACCGAGGTCTTCAAGGCCCACGAGGGCACGAAGGTACGTCTTGTGCGACAAGAGGGTGAATGGATCCTGGTGCGTCTGGCCAATGGTCTAGGAGGATGGATGCAGACCGAGGCCGTCGCACGCATCTAATCGCGGTATTCACGTAGTTATTCCATATGAAAAATCCACAGGTAAGGGGTTAGACTATGAGCAAGCTCAAGGTCGGCATCGTCGGTGTCGGAGGCATCGCCCGCACGCATATTCCGGGATGGCACGCGTCCGAGCAGGCCGAGT
>DQLG01000653.1 GCA_015660315.1 Candidatus Latescibacterota bacterium | reverse complement strand
TAGGTCAAGGTCATAATAGCATGTACGGCGTTGGTGCTCGCTGCTGACTACACCTGGCACAGTGGCGATTTGACTGAGGCCAAGCTCTTTTCGTCGGTCGAAGCGTTCGAAACGGAGTATTTCGCAATATTTGAGATGGACGGCCCCCACGATTTCATGTAGGCGAAATCTGTAGAGGGCTTGCGTTATATTTCCAGCGGGTGCCGTGAGAGAGTCGTTCAGGTTCCAGGAAACAAACTGGCGTGAATCACTTCGGACTCATGTACTAAGCAGGAGCCGAGCACGCCGGCCGATCCAGCATACCGTATATCCATTCCCAACCCGACCGATTCCATTGCGTCGCCTTGCCCCTGTGTACACCGTTCAATAAATCGATTAGCCGTCTCCGGGTGCACTGGAAAAGCTAAGCCTTGATGCATCCGCAACGCATCGATGATGTAACTTTGCAATAGCTGTTCGCGAATCGCGTTGTAGGCTTTGCTGATCGACACCAGTTCGACACCGACTAATCGCCCATTAAGCCAGACCACCACGCCCTGCCCGACAAGGGCGTCGCGCAACGCATCCAGGTATTGGGTGATCGCTTCTTTTTTTGCCACATAAATATCGCGCAGTGCCTCTGTTGGCGACGTTACCCCGAGTTGTGTCTGCAGGTCGCGGATATTCGCCCAGACCTGTTCCTGATTGACTTGATAGCGCCTGGCCCGAGGGCCGGTGGCCTCCGCGTTGCGAACGGTCGCTTTCATCTTTTCTACTCGGCTACTGCGCGCCATTAACGCGTCGGCTGCCATCGTCCCTCGGCCCAGCGGTGACCAACGGCCGGCCTCACTGCAGCTTACGGGTATGTTGAGGCTGGCCTTTGCGGGCATCAATACTGTGGTCGCCAGCACTCTGTTCTGGTTGAGGCCGCACAATTCTTCCCCATCCAGCAACAGGACGTTCGTTGCGGCCTGATTGGTGACGATGAGCTCTTCCACAGACCCGGTCGCGTCTACTTCCCGTACTCCGATCGAGCCCGAAAAATAAGCCTCCTGCCACCCAGTATAGATGGTCTGCGGTTTACGCGGTAAGCTAAGCGGGGCAATCGAGATATTCCGGTGGCTCGTGATCGGGCCGATCTCCACGGATTCCAGTGCATCGGTGACGATGTCGTGCACATCACGATCGGTGGATGCGTGGGTCGTTTGCACACTCATATGTGGTCCTCCAACTTGCAAAGATTGGCGTCATTGGGGTGCGTAATCGAGGGCTCGCTAATATAGTGAACAATCGTATACTATCAAGCTCTATTTGGGCTTCATTGAAATAAAGATCGGGTATCTGAAAATGCGCCGGTCGCGGGCGCCGATGCACCGTGCGGTTCGGTTCGTTGCAAAGGACGCAATCGGCTCTATATGTCGCATTTAAAGCGTATGTTCTGTACCCAGCAACCGAATTTCATGCACAGTAATATTATATAAACCATTAAATAATAGATATATAGGTCTTATTATTTGAAAAAATACATAAAATGAGAACAAATCGATCCTCGGAAAATATAACTTGACATGTCGCAATGTCGCTATTAGCTTATTCACCACCAACCCTTTGATCACCGTGCAAACAGGGACCTCATGACGCAAGAATACACGATTGAATCATTAGCCAAGCTCGTTGGCCTGCAAAGGCGCACTATCCGCAATTATATCACTCAGGGCTTGCTGCGTGGCCCCGACTCCTTGGGCCGCAATGCGCGCTATACCGACTATCATCTGAAACGGTTGAAGCTGATCAAGCAGATGAAACTGGTGTTGAATCTCTCCCTGAGCGAAATACGCCGCCTGCTCAACACGGTTGGGGCGAACGAAGACCTGACCTTTGGCGATATCAAGCTGGCAGCGGGCTCTATGCCGCATGACGAGACGGAGACGGAATCTTCTGAAATGTCAGAGGCCATGGCTCCGATGTCCGCATTGCCCGCCTCATCGCCGGAGGCTGAGCCTGAAGAGGACGAGTTAAGCGCCCTCGACTTTATCCGGCAACGAAAAGCCCTGACCGAAGGCACGCCGGCGCTAAGGCAACGCGGCCGGCACCGGTCGGGCAGACCGGCCCCAGTCGCAGGCCCCATTGAAGACCTGCTTCAGCAACTGCGCGACCTACTGGCCCATGCCGCTGTGACCCGCAAGACGCGCGGCGAAGAGTGGGTGCGTCTGCAGATCACGCCCGATATCGAAATTCACGTTCGCGGACACTTATCGTCCGAGCAACTTGCCGGCTTCGAAGAGTTGTCCGACATGATGCGCCACATTCTCCTCGGAAGGAGTGAGTTATGAATCCCAATACTACCGTTGCTTTTGACACCCACTTTGATCGATCCCTGGTCCGTGCCAATGGTCGTTCGGTCCGCTATCTCGTCGTCGACGTTGAAGCGCCGCCGATACCCGAGCAGGCGAAGCGCGACCAGCCCCCGCTCAATTTGGGTCTGGTCCTCGATGCTTCGGGATCGATGGAGGCGCGAGACGGCGCGGCTACAGACCACGACCACGACGAAGCCGGTATGAGCCGTCTCGAGGCGGCCCAAGCGGCCAGCGTTGGGGTGGCGCAGTGCCTTTCAAATGACGACCGCCTCTCGCTGGTTTCTTTTGCCGACGAAGCCATAACCCACCTGGCTGCACAGCCCATGGACGGCCCGGGCCATACGACCGCCCGGCAGGCTATTCAGGCGATAGACACTCGGGGTTGCACGGATCTGAGGGCTGGCTGGCTCGAAGGCGCCGAACAGGTCGCCGCGTATATGGAGGCCAGCCCGCAAAGCCGCCACCGACTGCTGGTGTTAAGCGATGGGCACGCGAATCGCTGCATTACCGATCCGACGGTCCTGGCGTCCGAAGCGGATGAATTGCGTCGCAAGGGGATCACGACCTCCACCGTGGGGATCGGCGCCGATTACTCGACCGAACAGATCGAGGCCTTGGCTGCACACGGAGGCGGCATGTTGCACCACACGGCCGCACCGAGTGAAATCGTTGAGGTCGTGCTGGCCGAGCTGCAGCAGATGCAAGCCACGGTGGTAGAGGATCTCGAAATTGAGGTCTCGTATACCACGGGAGCCCCCGGTCCCGGTGGCGGCAGCGCCCAGGTTGAGATCGAAGCCATGGGCCTGGCATCCCACCAGCGAGAGGGGATCACTACCGCCATCGTAGGGCCGCTTACCGGCGGTGCGACGCGCCAAGCGGTGTTCAGAGTGTGGGTTACCACGGGTGAGGATAGCCCGGATCTCAATTTTCATGTTGGGGCCCGGTGGCGCACTGTCGGTAGTGACGCCTACCAGACGAGCAACACGGAGGCCAGCCTACAAGTCGCTCACAAATACGATGTCTATGGCGAAGTGTTAGATGCGAGTGTCGGCGATATGGTGGCCCGGATCTGGAGTGCCGAGATCGTGACCCGGTCGATGGTGCTCAACCGTGAGGGCGATTACCGCAAGGCCCGACATTACGTCCGGGACCAGCTGCGCCATTTCGAGCGGTATTGCAAGCGCTATGGGGGCGGCCAGGAGCTGATCGAGGGGCTCAAGAAGACCATGCGGCGCATTGTCCGGCCGATCGAGGAGCGCTTGCGCAAGGAAATCGTGACCCACAGCCACAAGTCGGTGCGAGGCGCACGCGATCTGCGCGCATCGGCGGAGGAAAGCTACGAATCATACTTGGATAGATAGCAATCTACGCCAGAATTTGGAGGTTTAATATGTGGATATTTACACCCTTTGGTTTTTTCAGCATCGTGCACAAAACCTACGATGCGCCCGACCAATTAACCATCCGGGGTCGCGTGCGCGGCGACCTGGAAAACCTCGTATCGCACTTGCCTAGCGCGAGTGCGATACGAGAAGACATCGCTGCGGATTACCGTTTCCGCATTACGGCCGAGAAAGACGATGTTGCCTATTTGATGGCCCGCCTTGTGGTTGATTTGGACTACGACAATTTCAAAAACCAGGTGGCCAAAGAGCAGGGCTATGATCGGGCGGCGTGTTATGGCGAGGTGTGGTCGACGCTATATGAATTGCAGGCAACAGAGGCGGCATAATGGTGTCCGTCCTCGTGTTGCTTGTCGGCGTGCCGATTGTTGTTGTTGGGGCGACGATATGGTGTGTTCGGCGGATAATCAGATGCATTGCAGTAGTGTTCTGCTGGTTGTTCGGAGCCGAAGACTACCCTCGTCTGTCAACGCTCGACCGTGAGAGTATAAGAGGTATCGACACTACCTGGCATCTCAACTGACAACAATGGCAACGAAGTGCGACCGAGTGTAGGACGTTAGGGTCGGATTATCTGACCAGAAAGTAGCAAGTGTTAAAACATGGCTTTTCGTGATTACCAAAAACATTGCACCGAGTGCAAGTATGGAGAACCGTGTGGTAAATACCACCTCTACCTTATGAAGTTGAATCCAACGATTAAAAGGAAAAAGCGATTTAAGGAAGCGAATCCCGACTACGTCGAGGGACAGCCGCTTTACTATGTCGGCAAGACGAAGCACCATCCCCGATGTCGCCAAAGTATGCACCAGACCTACAAAAAAACAGGTCATCCTAAATGGCAATGTTACTGCCAGGTCTCACCTGGTAGCAACGATTTCGAAGGATTCTGGCACAACCCCTCGTTTTTTGTGCGGAAGCACACTAAGGGATATCTAAAGTCGGTCGAACTCCGACCTTATTCGAATACCGAAGCCGCGGCAAGGGCCGAACGGGCTCTTGCCAACAGATTGCGGAAGCAAGGTTTCGGTGTGTGGGCCGGTCACCACGACCAGAAACACTCTAATTGAATCTCCCTTAATCCGCCCGTGTTCTGTCTCTGCAGACGAAGGTATAAGCCACGGACTCTAACCTAATCTTCGGGAAGCACGCGTGACTATTGCCGATTGCTGGCTACATTGCAACGAGGAAAGATCCCATAGTCGACTCGGATGTCTCAGCCCGGATGACTTTATATCGGTTTCTCATTCGTATATAGGCCGCTTGTTGATGACTAATGGCAGGCATAGTATCTTTCGAATGACCTCGGTGTACTCTAAAGAGATGGCAATAACAAGATGAGTGATCCAGACTATCAGCCTTTTTCCAAAAAATGGATGATCGCCAGTGCGGGAATTTTCATTGCGGTAGAACTGTTTTTAGGTGGGCTGATTGGTGAAGTAGTGGTTGGCAGGTTCCTCTCGATTAGTTTGCGATTTCTGATACAAGGTCTGCTCAATCTCGTTAGCTTCTTCATCGGTGGCTTCATAATTGGCCTGATCTCCCCAGGAATCCGTACCAAGGAACCCGCAGTAGGAGCATTTCTTTCAGTAGCCATCATGTTATGTCTTTCGTTTTTTACTCCGTATAGCTTTATCCATTTCAGTCTTACGAAGATGTTGATCGGTGGAGGAGTGGCCTTTTTTCTTGCCCTTGCAGGTGCTCGTTTAGGCGAGAGAGTTGCCGGAAATATTAGATGAGTATGGGATGACCTTCGATCGTTGACCCAAGTTAGGGGTGAGTATTTCTTAATACGAAATGGAGAAATACTCATGAAAGGCAAACGCATAGTACCGAAGAGATTATTCGCATATTGCGGCAGGCCGATGGGGGTGAAACCGCCCAATCGGTTTGCCGTAAGCACAATATCTCAGAGCAGGCAAACCAGTGCCAATTCGAGCGCGACGGCTTTGCCTTCGTGCACGATGTGTTATCCGCCGCCGAAATAGAAATTTTCGCGCCCATTTTCTCCGAGCGGTTGCCGGCGGACAAACTACCGCCGGCATACCCGATGCTGGCCTCAAC
>DQLG01000169.1 GCA_015660315.1 Candidatus Latescibacterota bacterium | reverse complement strand
GCAAGGGGCACACCACGATTCTGGTATTCCTTCGCAACACTGACTACAAAGCGCAAATTAGCTTCGACTAGTCTGTTCCGAGCTTGTTCATCCCCTTGTTTGATCTTTCGAGCCAAATCGACCTCATCCGCCGAGGAAAGCGGCTTAGAGTGGGCGATTTCAGCTAGATAGCTCCCAAGGGAGTCTTCCATGTCCCAAAATGAGGTCTTGGTCATCTCCGCCATGGAACGATCCTCTTCTTTTAGAGTGGGGAGGAAAAGGAAAGCTACACATGCATCAAACTATGTAAGCTACAAATTAACCTGGCCCTTAGAAACTGTCAAGCTCTTTCTAAAAGCTCTTCTACGCACCCCTAATCCCGTCTACAACTGCGCTTTGCTCTGCAATTAATGTATCAATTCCCCCCGCCGCCATATCAAGTAATCCAATGGCCTGCTCCCTGGTAAAAGGCCGCCCCTCTGCCGTCCCTTGCACTTCGATAATCCCACCCGTTCCCGTCATGACCACATTCATATCTGTTTCTGCGCGAGAATCCTCTTCATAGCATAAATCCAACAACAACCGACCATCAACAACACCGACACTAATTGCCGCGAGTTGTTCCAACAATGGATCCTCGGCGATCACCCCGCTAACAACCAATGCATCTACGGCTTCAACCAAAGCAACATAAGCACCCGTAATTGAAGCCGTTCTCGTGCCACCATCTGCTTGTATAACGTCACAATCTATATATAGAGTATTTTCGCCAATTTTCTCCAGGTCGATTATCGCTCGGAGCGACCGCCCGATCAAGCGTTGGATCTCTCGAGAACGGCTATTGGGGCGCCCCGTTGCAGATTCGCGGGCAACCCGCCGAGAGGAAGAGCCTGGCAACATACTGTATTCCGCTGTGAGCCATCCCTTCCCTTTCCCCACTAGAAAAGGGGGCACACGCTCCTCATGGCTGACTGTGCAGATTACTTTTGTATCGCCCATTTCGATCAATGCCGATCCAAGCGGAGTTTTTAAGTATTTAGGAGTTATCCGCACCGGTCGCAATTGGTCCGGACCTCGTCCATCATTTCTGTCCATTAAGGCCTCACTCATAATACGTGCATTCGATAGTCGGGGCCGTCCATCGGGATCAACTGGCACATTTCCGATAAACGCGAATAGATCCGCCCCTGTGACATACTTTTTATTTCATCGAGGGGTTGATTTGTTGTCACTACGGTAAATCGCTCATCACAATAGCGGGCATCTACCAGGTCGTAAAGCATTTCCAACTCCCAATCAGTACCCCGCTGAACACCAAAATCATCGAGGATTAAATATGGGATATTACACAATTCATCGAGGATCTGGCCCGTTTGCCCGTAATTATTGCTCTCCTCGGAGAATGTATCCCTTAATTTCTGAAAATACTTTCGAGATAGATTCAAGAAACGTCCTGGCTTTGTCCAACGCAACATAAGTTCGTTGATTGCGATACAGCCGAGTAACGTTTTGCCGGTGCCTGGATTTCCGTAAAACAGATAACCGCGTTTAGGCTCTCGCGTTGCACCGACAAGTTCCGGAATATATCGATGCGCTGTCTCTGCTAATCTGATAGCTGTCCCATCAGGGGCAATTGGGCAAAAATCGTCTATGAATTTCCATTTATAACGCTCGGGCATGTCCGCCTGACGGAAAAGTCTATTGGTCTCGGACATCTTGCGACGGTAGAATCGACAGGGGCACCATTGGCTGCGCGAATCCTCGTCCCAATACTGATAGGGAGCCCTCCCACCGCACCGACATTCAATACAAGCACAGAGCCGAAGTTGCCCATAGCGCCCCACTTCTATTTGAGGATCAAAAAATAGCCCAACGCCGCCGCACTTTGCACACTGGACTGTTTCTTGACTTAGTTCAGACAGGGTCATTTATGCCTATCCTTGAGGGCCCGCTCGACATCTCTATCGGCCTGACGCTTAGCCAGAGAATGGCGCTTATCGAATTCTTTTTTACCGCGTACTAACCCTAAATCAACTTTGACTTTGCCACGCTTAAAATAAATCTTCAATGGAACCAAGGTTAAGCCTTGCTGCTCGGTCTTCCCTGTCAATTTGCGGATTTCATTGCGGTGCAAAAGCAATTTGCGCACTCGCTCGGTTTCGTGATTAAAATTGTTGCCGCCTTTATATTGGGAGATATGCACATTATAAAGGAAGACTTCGCCTCTTTCGACCGCGGCAAAACTGTCTTTGAGCGTAATCAACCCATCGCGTAATGCCTTAACTTCAGTGCCACGAAGAACAATGCCGGTTTCAAAGCGATCTAGGACCTCGAAATCGTGACGTGCTTTGCGGTTTTGCACAATAACGGTTTCATGTGCTTCACCCTTGTTAGCTTCCGCCATAACCAACCCACTATGAAGGAGAAAGGGGTTGACGGTCGCCAACCCTGCAATTAGGTTTTTATCTCTGTTGCCGAAGTGGTGAAACTGGTAGACACGCATGGTTCAGGACCATGTGGGGGAAACCCCGTGGAGGTTCGAGTCCTCTCTTCGGCACCATATTTTACCCCCGCTCTACCGCTTTAATCTACGCGTTTACACTTCCGGCGCAAGCGTATTGCCAAGCCCGCACGGGCTTGATTACGACTAGTCCGACACCCTTTAAACGTCTTGTAATCCTCGCCGTTTACATGTCCAATGCTCGCTTGCGCCTCATCCTACTATTATATAATATTCCTCGTTCAATTTACCCGCCTCGCTTGAGAAAGGACCCTTTCCATGGCCCGTTTCCTACATACCCGTATTCGCGTCAGTAATTTAGACCAATCGATCCATTGGTATTGCAATCATTTGGGGTTCAAACTTCAAAGCCGAACCGATAAATCTCCGTCTGGTAATCACGTCGCTCATCTCGAACTGCCCGGTAACGAGCATACTCTTGAACTCACATACTCTGCCGATTACCAACTCACCGTCCCCGAAGACCTTATGCATATCGCCCTTTCAGTCCCCGACCTTATCGCCTTTTGTGATGAATTAGAAAAAAAAGAGATTGAAATCTGGCCAGAAGACTGGCGAGAATCCTTTCCCAAGGGGCGTAAAATGGCCTTTATCGACGACCCAGATGGATATGAAATAGAGCTTCTCGAAGATTAATTTTACGAAAAGTGCTCAATCAATAGTATTTTTAATCAAGTAATTATACTACCGGTCGATAGATTTAGTATTAAGTGGTACTATGTGGGCTGACAAAGACAAGGAGGTCTTTATTATGGCAGCACGTAAAGCTAAACTTATCGGGATCGAGGAAGCCGCCAATCTCTTCGGCAAATCCATCCATCAAATGCGCCAATACAAGTCCAAAGGCTTGCTCAAAGTTGCCGATTGTATTGGCAACAAGGATTTGTTCAATATGGCTGAAGTTATACTCCTCAAGCACCTTATCCGGGAGTTGCGAGTCTCTGAAGGGTTATCCCTTTCGCAAATATCTCGTCGTCTCGATCAAATGATGGGAAGAGCCGCATAAAATATTAGCTATTGTTTTATTGCAATAACAAGGGCTGGTAGCATATTTCCGACCGCTTAGTGGTCCTCTCAATACCGAGGTGCCCGGGACAAGCAAAACGAAATATCCTTCCAGCCCTGTTATTTTTTTTTCGCCCTATCACAGGCCTCATTGACGAGACCGAGCACTTCAAGAAAAAAGTCACTAACCCATCTGGGCAACTCAACAGCTCGATCGGGATGGAAGGCTGCTGCGAAGCGCCTGCGAACCCGGCCCAATTCCTCCTCATCAACCGCATCACCAATACCGAGTAGGCGTTCGAGATCGAGGTGTCTTAAACTATCTAAGTTTATTTTTAGTTGCCCCGCCTGGCCCCTTCCTTCCGATAAGGCCAGTCGACTTGCCATTTCCTTGAGTCGCCCATCCAATTTCAGATATTCTCTGCGCAAATGATCTAAATCGCGCTGGGCTTCCCCTGTTTGCCGCTGACTCTTGATTCTGGTTTTTCTTTCACTGCGGAGTTTTTCGCCATTTTCTCTTTCCTCCCGCAATTGCTTCTTTAATCCCTGCAACTCTAAATCTTGGTCTTTAAATCGTTTATGAACCCTTCCTGCGCGCTCCTCAGTTTGCTCTAACTCTTTTTGTAGTTGCTTGATTTTTTTGCGCTGTCGTTCGGCCTCTTCACGTAAATGAGCATTCTCTTTATCCTCCTCTGCAGCCGCTAAAGGAGCAATCCCATCGAGCGTATGCAAGAATTGGCTGAATAATCTGCCCCCACTCGAAATCTTGAAGGCATCATCCACCCGACTCGACGCCAATTCTTCGACCCACTTGTAATGCTTTTTATACCGTCTCTCCAACAAATGTAAAAAAGCCGCCCTTCGGCCAATTGGCGCGGTTTCCTGGAGTGCCAACCGATAAATTGCCCCCTTGTCCAAGGCTTGATTGAGAATTAAGTCGGCGGCGGGTTCCATCTGCAGAGCCTCCCACTGATCTGCCAAGAGCTCACAAGCACCGACCTCAAAGGCCAAAGCTCGTTCTTGGTCGGTATAGATTTGCCCGTCATCGAGAAGGATTTTGGCTATCCACTGATAAAACTCATCTAGATCGGCCCCGCCTTTAACCCGCTTACCATAGTCGAGATACCGGCGAATTTCCCGCAGTCCTTGATCCTCTATTAATAAGCTAAGCCTTCGATAACCTTCGATATCGATAACTCAATCCTCCCTACGCCTCTGACGACCGGACATTTGCGCGAGAATAAAATCGCGAACAGTACGCCCCCCGACCAAATCGTGGTTATGCCGCATACGCCAAACCTCGAAGGATGCCAATAGATTTTCTTCCGGAATATCAATGCCCGCTCGGTGGGCATAAGACAGGATCATGTGCTGATATTGGTTCTTCTGCGGCAAATCGAGAAAGACCTTTAAAGCGAAACGATCGTCGAGAGCTCTTTCCTCATCGAGGCGTTGAAGCTGCTGTGGATCATAGAATTCAGGCCGAATAGACTGATTGATTAGGTTGGGGTGCTGGTCGTCCATCTGCATTTGGCCTAATCCCAATGGCCTTTCGCCTTCGCGGTCTACAAGGTCTTTATAGTTCGATGTCGCATAAAACACTAGATTTTCCGGCCATTCCTCTAAGCCCCCGTCTAATACGCGGGAGAGAAGATGTAGACTGCCATCGCCCCGATCCAAGGAAATATTGTCCAACACGCCAATAAATCGCTGCTTTCGTCCTCGAACCAAAGCAAATATCTGAGAGAGGTCTTCATAACAGGAAGGAGTGATTTCTAATGCTCGCAGACCACTATCGTAAAATTTGCAGATTATAGCTCTTATAAGCGTCGACTTGCCCCCACCCCTCGGTCCCCAAACCAATACATTATGAGATCTTTGCCCGGAGAGAAAATTGCGGGTATTCTCTTCAAGGATTTCAATTCGCGCCTCATTGCCCTCCAACCATTCCAACGGGAAGTTCGCGAAGTCTCGGATTGGTTCAAATACGCGCTTAGCTCCGTCTTCACCAATTTGAAAACCGGCATAGCGGCGCAAATCTCCCCGGCCGTATTGGTAGACAAGACTACCCATCGGCCCGACGAGATCAGGCCAATTCTGGCCTGAGTAAAACCGCTCTTTTAAATTTTCAACCGCTTCCGGCTCTACACCATTGCCGGGCATTTGCCCTACGACAATACCCGCATCAGCCGCTATCGGCTGTAAGTAAAACCCCCATGAGGGTCCTGCCAACGCCTCGGCATATTGCAAATGTCGTCGCATCGACTGGTTTAGCGCTTGAGGAATTTCGCTTGGGAGGACTTGCTCACAATGCAATAGATAGGGATGCGGTGATTCAAACAGGCGATTGATTAACACACCGCGCAAATCCGCAAATCCGCCGCCCCAATCCCCTTTAAGAGCCGCTGCGAGCAGCGTATCGGCCAGACAATGGTGTTTTGCGATTAATTCAGCTTTTTTTGCGCTGTCTTCCTCTCCCTCGCACCATTGCGCCGCACATGCCCGCGCACAATGCAACAAGGAGCGCAATCGATCTAACTCTACTGCATTGAGCAAGGGTGCCAAGAGATCCTGATGGTCTATTGTATTGAGCATCGCTTCGGTCTGCATTCCAACCTCGCGAGCCATTCGTCGATTTACCATTCCACTTCAAAACACACGCCAGACGCCGTCCTTACCCCGTTCGACATAACGCTTAGAGCCTCTGCGCTCCTCGGGAACAGTATCACCCGTTTCAGGGTCGCGAACCCCGATCACGAATTTACTCGGATCGTCTGGATGTGGCATGATTTTACGGGGAATTTTACGCAAATTGCCTGCAACGCGAATTTCGACCCTACCCATTTGGACTCCACGCTTTTTTTCCTGATCAGTTAACTCGACGTCGCCAGAGGAGCCCGGAGCCTGTTGCTGCGGCTTGACATCACTGACTCTTGGGCGTTTTCCTTTCTCTTCGGCGCGAAGATTGTCGAGAACTTGCTGTTCGATTTTGTCTATCATCTCGACACTGCGCTGGCAGATTTCTGCGGTCTCATCGGGTGGCATATCTGGGAAAAATCGTCGCATTCGAGAATTGACGAAATTTTCAGCTTGATGGCGCGCCTCTTGTAGATCGGAGGTCGAATCGAAGAATTCCTGAATCGTCAAGCCGACCCGCAATATCCGAATCTCTTTTCGGAACGCGGTTTTTTTCCCTACATGATCGATTAGGCTGACCATACAACGCATATCTGCTGCCGGTTTGATCCGAATCTCACTTATACCGGAGTTCATGCGTTCGGATATGTCATCAACACTGAGATCCCGCAACTCGTCGAGGAAAGATTCTTCGATTGTCATATTCGCAATCTTCTCAACACCGCGTTTAACAATGTAATTATAGGGGGGCAGCCGAACCGAAATCATGCGAATCTCATGGTCCTGACGCTCCATTACATCAATAACTTTTTTTAGTAAACCAGTGTCATCAGATAGCTCGCGCTGTACGGCTGCAATCTCATCTGGGTCAAAATCATCTGCTACAACGGCCTGCTTATAGCGAATTAAAAAAGCCAACGCATCATCATACCGCTTATCAATTTTGCGCATAGAATCAAAGGCGTGCAGATAGCGCGATGATTGTTCGACCGCTTCACGGACCTTGCTCTCGATTTTCTCCCGTGCGTCACCGCCCATTAAAGAATTGCGTATTCGCGTACTCGTGAAGGGGTGCAGTACGGCGGGCGTGTGGTTGTCGTCCGCCGACAACGGCTTGTGAACATCGCGCAACTGCGGCTGTAGAATAAGTTGACCGGCCTCTTCCTTGGTCAACGTCCCTTCCTCGACCAACCGAT
>DQLG01000178.1 GCA_015660315.1 Candidatus Latescibacterota bacterium | reverse complement strand
GCCGCGACCGAGGGCTATGCCTATCACCTGGAACTCTGCGATTTGCTGACGGCGATTGAGAGGGGCGGCGAACCGGAGAATAGCGGCGAAAACGGGTTGAAGAACGTGGCCTTGGGGTTGGGCATGTACCGCGCTTTCGAAACAGGTCAACGCATCGGTTACAAGGAGGGGCTGCCCTTGAATACGGATATGGCGGGGAATTACCAGAATACGCGGTGGTGGTAGGGTCTAACGGGGGTTGATCACCTGGGAGATTTTCGCGATCAAGCCGTCAGGGACAAAGGGCTTTTGCAGGAAATGGACCTGCTCTTCCTGCACCCCGTAGCGAAATACTGTGTCGTCGGTATAACCGGACATATAAAGAACGGGCATATCGGGCCGCAGGGCTTGCAGGTTTTGCGCGAGTTCGAGACCGCTCATCTTGGGCATGACTACGTCGGTCAGCAGCAGGTGGATAGGTCCGGCGTGCAATTCGGATAGCGCTATGGCCTCTTCGCCTTGTCGTGCTTCCAGCACGTTGTAGCCGTGGTCGCTCAGCACGCGCTGGGTAAAATTGCGCACCACGTCCTCGTCTTCGACCAACAATATGAATCTATTGCCGTTTTCACTGCGTAGCCCCGGTGCGGGTGATGTTTCGGTGCGGCTTTCCTCCGGCCGGGCATCGGTGATCGGCAGGTAGAGGTCAAAGCTGGTCCCCTCGTCGAGCCGGCTGGTTACATCGATCTGGCCGCCGCTCTGGTCGACTAGGCTGTAGACCATGGACAGGCCCAAGCCCGTGCCCGTGCCCTTATCCTTAGTCGTATAGAACGGTTCAAAGATGCGCTTGAGCACTTCGTCGGTGATGCCGCTGCCGCTATCGGTGACCCGGAGGCGGAAATATTCGCCGGGTTTGAGGTTGAGAAAGCGGTTGGTGAGTGGTTGGTCGAGCGCGATGGCGGCTGTTTCGATCCTGAGCCGTCCCCCGTGGGGCATGGCATCGCGCGCGTTGACGAGCAGGTTGACGAGCACTTGGTCGAACAGGCCGGGGTCGGTCTTGACATAATGGGGCCCAGGCTGCAGCTCTACCTCGAAGTGGATGTCCTCGCCAACCATGCGCTGCAACATATTGCGGGCGCTCTCGATCGTGCTGTTGATGTCGATGGTGCTGTGCTGGACTATCTGGCGGCGACCGAAGGCCAGCAGTTGGCTGGTGATGATGGCGGCGCGGTCGCCGGCCTCCTTGATCGCTAGCACGTCGCTTACTAGTGGGTCCTTGTCGCCCATGCGGTTGATCACTAGATCGCTATAGCCGGTGATGATCGTCAGCATATTGTTGAAGTCGTGGGCGACGACACCGGCCAATTGGCCCAGCGCCTCCATTTTTTGCGATTGGCGCAGTTGCTCCTTGAGCAGGGCCCGGCCCTCAACGGCGAGCTGGCGTTCTTTCATTTCGTGTTTGAGCTCCTCGTTGACCCGCGCCAGTTCGGCCGTGCGTTCTTCGACGCGCGTTTCCAACTTGTCGTGGTGCTTTTGCAGTTCGACGCCGGTCTTGTGCCGGTAGAGGGCGAATTCGATGGAGCTATAGAGATCGCGATCCTTGAAGGGCTTGAGCACATAGGCGAAGGCTTCGGTCGCCTTGGCTCTCTGTAAGGTCGTCTCGTCGGAAAAGGCGGTGAGGTAGACGATAGGCACGTCGAAGCGCTCGCGGATCCTCCTGGCGGCCTCGATTCCGTCGATATCGCCCTGAATCTGGATGTCCATCAGGATCAGATCCGGCTGTTCTCGCTCAACGTACTCGACGGCTTGTTGACCTGTGGACAGGACCTCTAACGCTTCATAGCCCATACGCTGCAGGCGTTTCTGGATGTCCAGACCGACGATGTTTTCGTCTTCAACGATTAGTATTCTATGCATGGCAATTCATATGGGTAACTTCAATTGTTTAGACAATATAAATCTTCGCGCGAGGAAGTAAAACGAAATGAAAAGCGTCTGTCAATTTTTTAGCGCGCCCCCTTGCCCGGTTTGAGCATCTAATAATTCGCGAGTGTAGCTTGCCGAAAAGAGAGGCCTATGTGTACGTTGCTTGGGGTCGGAGAAAAAATGTATGAGTTTGCGTATTGCTTATTGGATTGTCGCCGAGTTGCAGCTCGCAACGGCAAGTGTTCAGGCTCAATCTGCGACGGTGAGCGGTTCGGTCGTATTGCCGGCTGGAATCAATGATAAGAAGCGCTCGTTTCGGGGCAGCCTGTAGCGGAGTCGACAGACTCTGTCCAGCCGGAAAAAAAGCCACAGAAACGGGATGAGTCCCCATTTCGCGCGGTCGTCATCAGTGCCCATCCAACCTCGTTTACGCCCGAAGTCAAACCGCTCGCAGGGCCGATAAGGTCTGACCAAGTCCTATGAGGAGGAGCGGCTCATAGCTCGGGTAGAGCAGTTTTTGGCCAGCCAAGAGCTCAGACGGGAGCCGCGTACTGGTCAGGGTGTGGAGGTGGTTTATGCGCGCCGTCGTTGCAATATCGAGGTCGACAACCGGCAGATTCTCGACCTACTGAATGTCGATGTTCAAAGACGCGGTACATCAAACCGATCGGCTCAAGGAGCGGACCAGGAAACTGGAAACGGCTTGGCGGCGGGCCGAGGACGGTGCCGAGCAAGTCGAACTGGCGGCGGTGGAATTACAGAGTTTAGGCCTGCCGCTGAACGAGGTTGTCGATTCAGGTGAAAAAATCCTGCAACAAGCCAGGGAGCGGGGGACGATTGATCGTGTTCTCTAATTGTATTGCTGCGCCATATCCAGATCACCCGAATCGAAATAGTACTTCTCCAAATTCTAATAGCGATGGCCGGGTTGGTGCGCGTCGTGGCCGGGCAGGTGGGTCTTGCGGTATTTGCCGATGATCTCACCCGCCTTGTCGACCAGGATCGCCGTGTTGAAACGACGTTTGCACCCCGACTCCTGTGTTAGCGCGGCATGGCCGCTATTCCCCCCGGTGCATCACTACGCCGTTAGGGCTCTCGAAGGCGTCGATCCAGCGATGGCACCATTCTTTGTAATTGCTCAACTCGCTAGCCGGGTCGTGGCGGGAACGGGCGATGAAGTCGGGGTGGCCGGTGCGACCGGTGTGCTGGCCGGTAGGTTGGTAGCGCAAGTCGAGCGACCAGCGGCACTGGTCGGAGAAGTTGGGGGTCGATCGGTGGGGGGTGAAACGGCTCATCAGCACCACATCGCCGCGTTTGCACTGTAGGGCGAGCGGCTCGGCCTCAGGCATGACCTCGGGGAGAATGGTCGTGCCACCGGCGGCCTGGTGGCGAAGATAGCCGGTTTCGACGATGCCGGGCAGGACCTCCATGCAGCCGTGTTCGACCATGGCGTCGGCCAGCGGAAACCAACAGGTGACGACTTCGGAGCCTTCGGCCTCGGGCATCATCACGCCGGCGTCCTGGTGCCAAGGGACATTGTGGAATGAGGGGCCCTGGTGGTTTTCGTAGGCTTGCGGCGGTTTGGAGCGCAGGTGCTGTATGGGGTTACACGTGATCTCGGGCCCCAAGAGCGATTCGAGCAGGTTGAGTAGATGGTCGTTGCGCAAAAATTCGAAGATCGCCCGGCCCCGGTAGTGCATGATGTCCATGCCCTGGCCGATTTCGCTGCACTGTTTGCAGAGCAGGCCATAACGCGTGGCGAAGGGCGCGTCTTCGTGCAGTTGGGTCAACTTGCCTTCGGCGTGCAAGGCCTTGGCGCGCGCGTCGATCCACTCGCACAACTCGTCGATCAATGGTTGCAGGTCATCGTTGGTTAGTGCGTCGCGGGCTATCAGTACGCCGCGGGTGTTAAATTCGTCGATCTGTGTTGGTGTAAGCTGCATGGTCAGTTTTCTCCAAGGTTCTATATGTCTTGCCAAATTAAAGAAACTGGTATCTAACTGTAAACCGCCCGCCGCTTTTAAGTCTTTATTCCGCGATGATAAAATCCATAACTGGGCCAGACGAAATCATCCGATGCTGTTTTTTGCGATTGGTACTTGCGTTGGCCTATGGACGGATGCGGAGGAGTCGGGTCATCTTAGATTTTTGAAAAAATTAAAAAAATCCCTAGGGACGATCCGCGGGGTGCGGACCCTCCCTAGGGATTAGTGCTGTTCAAAAAGCGTTCCGGTGGTTGCTGATGGTCTCGGCGAGAAAAGTCGATAGCGTGCTCGCGCTGTCTTCGCTTCCCAACTCTCCCAATGCCACAGGTTCTTCGTGAATGAACAGTCGATATCCACGCGGCG
>DQLG01000551.1 GCA_015660315.1 Candidatus Latescibacterota bacterium | reverse complement strand
CGAGTTGACCGAAACCGCCCTCGAAGACGAAACAATGAGCAGTCGCTTGCGTCATTTTACGCCCCAAGACCGCTTTGGCCAACCCGAAGAGTTGGCGACGGCCTTGCTCTTCTTAGCCTCACAGGCCAGCGGCTATGTAAACGGAACTATAATACCCGTCGACGGCGGTTGGACCGCTTGGTAGCGATCTTAGTATTTCATCAAGGAGTAGACCATGGAAATTCGCAGCGCTAAAGAAGCCGAACTCGCTGAGATCGTCGACCTACAATGCCTAGTCTTTCGCCCGGATGAACCGGCGGCCTCGATGCGCTACTGGGCCTATTTTCACGAAGAGCCGACCTACCAATTCGAGCAATCGCGTATCTTGATCGAGCAAGGACGCATCGTCGCCCATCTACGCATTTGGGACCGGCAGATTCGAGTCCGGGGAGCCACATTGCGCGTCGGTGGCATCGGTAGCGTGCTAACCCATCCAGAATTTCGTGGACGCGGTTATGCACAAGCCCTGATACGCGATGCCGAACTATATATGCAACAGACTGGCTATGATCTGGGCATGCTCTTTACGATTATCGGCACGCCATTCTACGCCAAACTAGGTTGGATACCCCTTCCTCTCCCGACCTTTTCCCTCCCGGTGGGCCAGCCCACAACAGCTTTCAGCGACAGCGCGCGCATCCTCAACGACACCGCAGATCTACCGGCCGTGATGGCCCTCTACGACGCAGCCAACGTCAATCAAACAGGCACCGAGATTCGCAATTCCGGCTATTGGCGATCCGGACCTTCTCGCTATCGCGACTTATTCCCGCAAAAGGGTATTGAGCGCAACGGCCAACTCGTCGGCTATCTTAACTATGCCAACAACGGTTCAGATCTCGAAGTATACGAAGTTTGTTTTATGCCCGGGGATGACGAGGCCTGTCGGGGAGTAGCCCATACCCTCTTTGCTGCGGCAAAAAAAGAAGGCCTAAAAACAATTAAGGGAAGCCTTCCCCCCGACCATAGCCTATTGGTCCGCTTGGCCGATCTAGGCAATAGCCAACCCAGTTTTAGCCAACACCAAAAGACAATGGTCAAAATCCTCGATTGGGCAACAATTCGGAAGAAATTAATGGACATGGCCCCAGCGAATCCGCCGAGTGACGAAACAGCCTTCTGGAATGATCTGCTGAACCCGCGCTCTGCATCAACACCGGGCTGGCTTGATAACCTACCAAATGCACAGGGGTTTTTTTATTGGGACCCCGACATTTTCTAGGCCTTCCTTCCCAACCGGCCAAAATCGATGTCCGGGACGAGAAGAGTGCACTTGTGCAAGGGGCTAAAAGCGAACTCGAGGTCAGGGCAATACGTAGAGCCCCAAGGCACTCGCGACCAGCCAAAGCATGGCAGTAGCTTGCAGTGGACGATCGCTCCACACCACCTTCGTCGGGTTATCGCCATCGCCACGGTGATATACCAAATAGAGATAGCGCAGCATTCCGTACAACACAAAGGGTATAGTCCACTGCATCTGTGCCCCTTTTATATCACCAACCCCCATCGCATATAGCGCGTAACACACCAAGGTCGCCGCAGTCAGGGCAGAAATTATTTGATCGAGGAAGGGCAAACTGTACTCTTCGAGTATCGCCCGGTGGTCACCGGCCACCTCGGCCAATTCCACGATCTCCTGCCGTCGCTTAACCACTGCGAGGAAGAGCGCCAGCATAAAAGTGCAGATGATAAACCACGTGGAGATTGCAACCTCGATGACTAAAGCTCCCCCCAGCGCTCTGAGCAGAAAACCCGATGCCACGATTAACACATCGAGCAAAACCACATGCTTGAGCTTGAGGGTATATGCCACGTTGAGGCCCGCGTAAATCAGAGCGACAAAACCAAAGTCGGTATGCAGCCAGAAGGAGAATGCCAATGCGGTCACGAGGAAAATGAGCGCGGCAACGGACGCCAGGGGAACGGACAACATGCCGGCGGCGATCGGTCGCTGAGACTTCTCCGGATGCAGTCGATCCTGTTCGCGATCGAAGATGTCATTGAATATGTAGACGACACCGCTCAACAAACAGAAGCAGAACACAGCCCCCAAGCAACGTGCAAGATAAGATATTTCGAAGAAATGCTTTGAAAATACGAGGGCCGGCAGGACAAAGGAATTCTTGATCCAATGCCGGGGCCGCATCGACAGTAATAAATAATAGAGTGGCAAAATTCGACTAGGCTTCGTCGGCCTCGAAATCCTCAACTATCTTGTCACCGCCTTGTTTCTTAGCTTGATCGAGGGCAACCCCCATCCGCTTCAGAAGATCTTCAGCAACTTCCTTGACCTTCGTTCCCGCCCCCTGCGGTTCGGCAGGTTGAATGGTTACTCCCATGCTCAACGTCAGTGTGACCGCGTCGCCGTGGCACTCAAAATGCCGAGAAACCACTTGGGCACGAATCTGCCGGGTCCGGCGCTTGGCCTGTGCTTGGTCGCCCTTGGGCACGATGACGACAAAATTCGCCCCATCGATATGCACAAGTTTCTCGTCGGCCTCCACATTCTCCTTGAGATACTTGGACAACTCATTGACGATTTGGTCTCCCCCTTCACGACCGTATTTCTCGTTGATATCGCCGAGTTTATCGGGAGCGATCATAACGCAAACGAAACCCTGTCCGTCAGCATTCGCGGAACTGATAATCTGCGGCAAGAGCGCTGTGCTAAAGAATATCTTATTAGGTAGTCCCGTCAGGCCATCGGTTCCAGCAATCCGCATCCAACGGCGATTTCTTGCGCGTAGTTTCTCATTTTCTCGCTCTAAGCGGTCGACTTCCGCCTGGAGTCGTTCTAAATCTTCGCTGCCTGACATATTACCTTAGTATCTCCACAGTGGTGTATTCGCTTGCGAATGCACGAAAAGGTGCTTTAAATTACATATATCTCTTCGTTTCACGCAAGATCCGTTCAACTGCGAATAGCCTATGCCCAATTGGATTATTATAGTCACCCTGCTCGTCCTGGCCTTGCTATTGGCCCTTGGCCTATTCCTATTAGCTCGCCAACGCAAACGGGCACGCCTTGAACTCAGGCTGGCCTCTGGCCGCAGACAGCTTCTCGGTCGCGAATTGCAAACCTACCTCGCCGAACTCGACGGGCTCGACGAAGAGGCCATCGCCGCAAAACGCCAAGACGCTGAAAATGCGCTAGACCAACTCCATATCGCGCTCGTCGAATGCCAAGCGCATCTGCTCAACTACGAGGATATGGCCCACTTACAACAATGCAAGATCGATCAGTTGTCTGCCGTGGCCCTCGCTCCGCCCGAAGCCCCGATCGAAGCCTTATCCGAAACCACGCCACCAACTGAACCGCAAAGCCGTCGCCCAGAACGGTTGCAACGCGAATTAAAACAGCCAACGGTGTCGGAGCATCCTGCCGAAGGCCGTGATCGCACTACAATCGAAGGCGATCTGCTCGATAAAATAAATCAGTTACAAGGTCGTAAAAAACCAAAAAAATAAAGCGGTTTGCCACTGAGGCAAACCGCTATAATACAGTATGGAGGGATGATCAGACCTCCATGATCTCCACTTCCTTGTTCTTGACGATCTCTTCAACTCGGTTGACGTACTCGTCGGTCAACTTCTGTACAATCTCTTGAGCGCTACGCGACTCGTCTTCGGATATATCGCCATCCTTTTTAGATTGCTGGAGCAGGTCAATCCCATCTCGACGCGCATGGCGTACGGCTACCCGCCCCTCCTCAGCCCGATTCCTTGCGACCTTGGTGATCTCTATCCGCCGCTCCTGTGTCAATTCTGGAATCGGCAAGCGGATAACAGCCCCGTCGTTAGAGGGATTGAGACCAAGACTCTTGTCGGCGATAAGTGCCTTCTCGATTTCGGGAATCAGATTAGCCTCCCAGGGCTTGACCACCAATAGGCGCGGTTCCGGCACACTGATATTCGCCATCTGGTTCAATGGCGTTTGATTGCCGTAATACTCGACTTTAACATTATCGAGCATCGCAGGAGCTGCGCGACCGGTGCGAATAGCGCCCAAGTTCCGCCGCAGGGATTCGATCGCCTTCTCCATACTATCTTTTACTTCTTCAATAATCTCTTCCAACATGGCGGCTTCTCCCAGGTTGGCTAATACGAACCTTCAGCTCAGGCGTCATCCCCGAGAATGAAACGCTCGAAGCGGCGCACGGAAATCTTCTCGCCGATCTTGGCCGTCAACTCAGTGATCAATTCGCTGATAGTCTGATCGGAATTCTTGACAAAGGGCTGTTCCAACAGGCAATTTTCCTGGAAGTATTTCTCCAAGCGGCCCTCGACGATCTTCTCGGCGATATGTTCCGGCTTGCCCTCGTTTTTAGCTTGCTCCAGGAAGATGCTCTTTTCCCGTTCGATCAGGTCGGCCGGAACGCTTTCGCGGTCAACAGCAAATGGCTGTGAGGCCGCGATATGCATCGCGATATCTTTGGCGAAGGCTTGAAAATCGTCAGTGCGAGCGACAAAATCAGTTTCACAATTGACTTCGACCATGACACCAAGGCGACTGCCTTGATGGATATAAGCTTCGATCAAGCCCTCGCTGGCATCACGACCGGCGCGTTTCTCCACGGCGGACATACCTTTTTTCCGCAAGTGCTCAATGGCCTTTTCAACGTCGCCATCGGTTGCATCTAGGGCTTTTTTGCAGTCCATCATGCCCAATCCGGTCTTTTGCCGGAGATCCTTTACTGCCTGTGCTTTAATCTCTGCCATCGTAATTTACTCTCGATAATTATTGAATCACTGTGAAAAAATGGAACTTATACGGCCTTATCCGCAACAACCGGCGCGGCTGGAGCCTCATTCGCCTCTTGTTTGTCTTCGCGGGCTACTTTCTCCGCATCCGCTTCGGACTTGCCTTCGATCGCCGCATCGGCGATCAAATGGGCGATAAGACCGATCGATCGAATGGCGTCATCGTTGCCGGGGATCGGATAAGTAACCAATTCGGGGTCGCAGTTAGTATCGACGATCGCCACGGAGGGAATGCCCAACTTGACCGCTTCACTTACTGCGATATTCTCTTTTTTAATGTCGATAAGAAAGACCAATCCAGGTAAACCACCCATATTGCGAATACCGGCCAAGGTCCGCTGTAGCCGTCCCCGCTCCTTTTCGAGCAACAAGACTTCCTTTTTCTTGAGCTTCTCATACGTGCCATCGGTCGAAATACGATCGAGATGCTCGAGGTGGCGAATGCTCTGGCGAATGGTCTGCCAGTTGGTCAGCATCCCACCGAGCCAACGCTCGGTGACATAAGACATCCCACAGCGTTCGGCCTCCTCGCGCACGATATCTCGACCCTGCTTCTTGGTGCTGACGAAAAGTACCGTCTTGCCGGCGCGAACCGTCTTGCGAACGGTCTCACAGGCGGCCTCTATCTTGCCGACAGTCTTCTGCAGGTCGATGATATGGATGCCATTGCGCTCTGTGAAGATATAGGGGCGCATCTTGGGATTCCAACGCTTGGTCTGGTGCCCAAAATGGGTTCCCGCTTCCAAGAGGTCGCGGATCGTAAAATCAGCCATGCTAACTCCTTTGAGTTGAACCTCCGCCCCCCTCTTCTACACACAGAAGCCCCGCGGACATATAACACCCACGGGACACTCTCTGCTGTGCATCGGGAAGCGTGTGTATTTAGATCGGCCTAGCGCTTCGAGAATTGGAACTTCTTGCGAGCTCCGGCCAAACCGTATTTCTTACGCTCTTTCTCGCGTGCGTCGCGCGTCAGAAAGCCACCCTTTTTTAACGCCCCGCGCAACTCTGGATTATAAACCATTAGGGCTCGGGCAATGCCCAAACTGGCCGCACCGGCCTGGCCGCGCAGACCACCGCCCCGGGTGGAGATATGAATATTGAAAGTGGTTCTAGTCTCGGTCAGTTCGAGCGGTTGGACCAGGATCATCTCCAAGGAGTCCCGCCGCAAATACTCTGCAACAGCACGACCGTTCACGTAAATGGTACCATCGCCAGGATGCAGACGAACCCGAGCTATCGAGGTCTTTCTACGGCCGGTGGCTTCGAATCTTTCTTCAGACATGGGCGCTCGTTATCTCTATCGCGGATTAAAGTTCGAGAGGCTGGGGATTCTGCGCTTCGTGCCGATGTTCATCACCGGCGTAGACGCGAAGTTTCTTGAATTGCAACCGCCCCAGTTTGGTGTGGGGCAGCATGCCCTGTACTGCCTTGCGGATAATGCGGTCGGGATGCCGTTCGCGCATGCGGCTATAAGGCGTAGTCCGCAAACCACCAGGATAACCGGTATGGCGATAATAGACCTTCTGCTCGGCCTTGTTGCCCGTGATCCTGATTTTTTCAGCATTGATCACGATTACGTGATCGCCAACATCGGCATGCGGAGCATATTGCGGCTTGCGTTTGCCGCGCAGCACTTGGGCTATTTCAGAAGCCAATCGCCCGAGGACTTTGTCCGTAGCGTCTACCACGAACCATAGCCGCTCGACATCGCCAGCTTTGGGCGTATAGGTAATATTGTTCATCTCAGTTCCGTTGCTCCGAACAAGGGTCTGCTATCGACACCCGTTCACTATATATTATGTAGGACGCACATAACCTCAATAAAAGTCAGAAATTAAGTCCTCTAACCACACTTGTCAAGACCGCTTCGCCCACCAGCGCCAAAGCAAGACCACGGCGAGCAAAAGCAAAAGCCCAAGGAGCACCCTATTGTATTGCTTGAGTAGCCCAGTCACCTGCTCCCAGTTCTGGCCGACTACCAGTCCGGCGTAAAGCAGCAACCCATTCCATACCGCCATACTGATCGCGCCGCAGACCGCTACAGTCATCCACTTCATCCCCCCAAGTCCCGCACCGATCGCGATAACAGAGCGGATCCCGGTCAAAAAGCGATTACCGAGGATGAGAATAACGCCATAGCGCTGCAACCAATACTCGGTCTTAGCCAGCCCCTCAAGCGAAAAAAAGCGGCCACCACGGCTCGTAAAAAAAGTGCGGCCCCGACTATAACCCAAATAGTACATGGCCAAGAAACCGGCCGTGCCGCCAATCCAGGTCGTTAGAAAAACCGGCCAAAGCCCCAACGTACCCCGTCCGACCAGATAAGCACTGAACACGACGACTGTATCGCCCGGTACAGGCGGGACTACATTCTCCAAAAAAGCACTGAGCAATAGAATGCAATAAGCCCAAATCGGATCGATTCCGGATAAGTCTGCAATCAAGGATTCCAGATAGGCCGCCATCCTTCAGAGTTCCAGCAT
>DQLG01000476.1 GCA_015660315.1 Candidatus Latescibacterota bacterium | reverse complement strand
CTCAAAGAATGCGGCTTCAACGCGACCTTCTATATCACCGAAGGCCTGCGCTTCCTCGTCGACAAAGACCGCTATATGACCTGGGAAGAAGTTGCCGCACTCGACCGCGACGGCTTCGAAATCGGCAACCACACCCAGCATCACAAAAACGTCACCCAACAAAGCCCGACGGAATTGCGCGCTGATATCGACCATATAGACAAGCGTTGCCAAGAATATGGCATCACCGAGCCCACAACCTTTTGCTACCCAGGCTATAGCAACGGCCCCGCAGCCGTGGCCGTGCTCAGGCAGCGCGGGTTTCGTTTTGCCCGCCGCGGCACCGCACCCGAATACCCCTATAAAAATGAGGGCGGCCGCGGTCCGGCCTACGACCCCGCGATCCACGACCCCCTACTTATCCCAACCACGGGAGCGTCCGGACCCGATTGGACATTCGACGACTTCCTCTGGGCCTTGGACCAGGCCCGTAATGGCCATATCGCCGTGCTCACTTTCCACGGCGTGCCCGACCTCGACCACCCCTGGGTCGACACCGAGCCCGATCTCTTTGAGCGCTATGTCACCCATCTGCGCGATAATGATTTCACCGTGGTCGCGCTGCGCGACCTGGATCGCTACATAGACTGACCCACAACCCGCCAACTATGCCTGCAGCGCATCGGAACTGGTATAAAATGACCCACCGCACCAACGAGTTCGACCAGCCCATCGGTTTGCCGCTTATAGGGTGGTGGCCACCGCCGGTCCCGCGCAAAGAAACACTGCAAGGCCGCTTCTGCCGGGTCGAGCCCCTCGCCATCGACGCCCACCTCGAAGCGCTATACGACGCGATATCGCGAGACAAAGAAGGCCGCAGTTGGACTTACCTGGCCTACGGGCCTTTTCCCAACATAGACGATTACCGCGCTTGGATAACGGCCACCTGCCTCGGCGACACCCCAATTTTCTTCGCCATTGTCGACGAAAAAACGGGTAAGGCCGTCGGTGTCGCCAGCTATCTCAACATCGTTGCCAACAACGGCAGCATCGAAGTCGGGCACATTCACTACTCGCCGCTGCTACAGCAAACTCCGGCCGCCACCGAAGCGATGTTTCTGTTGATGCGGCAGGCC
This sequence comes from Candidatus Latescibacterota bacterium, assembly GCA_015660315.1. Classification (GTDB taxonomy): domain Bacteria; phylum Latescibacterota; class UBA2968; order UBA8231; family UBA8231. The sequence continues at coordinate 2,334 of DQLG01000476.1, read as the reverse complement.
TTCGAGCTGGGCTATCGCCGCTATGAGTGGAAATGTGACAACTTCAACACCGCATCCAAGGCGGCGGCCCAGCGCCTCGGGCTGTCCTACGAGGGCATCTTCCGCCAGGCCGTAGTCTACAACACACGCAATCGCGACACCGCCTGGTTCGCTGCGATCGACGGCGAATGGCCCGCGCTCAACGAGGCCTTCGAAACTTGGCTAGCTCCCGAGAATTTCGACGCGGAGGGACGGCAGCGCGTAAAACTATCGGATTTGACGCGGCCGATCCGAGAAGATGGCCCGGCCGGACTATAATGTCGGCAACACTGGCAACCCAACTCGCCCGCACCCGTGGCCAGTGGGCGCTTGCGGGCATTCTGATCATCGCCGCCGGTTTGCGTTTCTGGGGCCTCGCCTTCGGCCTGCCCCACGATCACTGTCGCCCCGACGAAACCACCTTGGCCCACCACGCGCTGTCGATCGGCGCAGGCGACCTCAATCCACATTTCTTTAATTACCCGACGCTCCATTTCTATCTACTCGCCATAATTTATGGCGCCTATTTCGTCGGTGGTTATGCGCTGGGCGCGTTTTCCGGGGTCCAGGATTTTGAGCTGGCGTTTTTTTTAGATCCTTCGCCTCTCTATTTGCTCGGGCGATCCTTCAGCGCAATTTTAGGCACAATTTCGATCTGGCTGGTATACCGGATTGGCTATATACTCGGCGATCGTAGTACTGGGCTAACCAGCGCGCTATTTCTCGCGATTTCCTTTTTGCACGTGCGCGACTCGCATTTTGCCACTACCGACATACCCGGCACCTGTTATTTTCTCGCCTCGTGCGCCCTGGCTCTGCGCTATGGCCAAACCGGCATCAACCGCGATCTCTATCTGGGCGCCGTCTTCCTCGGTTTGGCCGCGTCAACCAAATACAATTTGGCCATTTTCGCCGTGGTAGTGGTAATCTCTGCACTGCAAGGCCCCGGTCCAGTTCGGCACACACTCCACCGCCTGTTCATCGCAGTCGTTTTTATGACGGTGGCCTTTTTATTTACCTCGCCTTATATCGCCCTCGATTTCGCCGCCTTTTGGCGCGACCTCACCTATGAACGCACCCACTTCTACCTGGGTCATGGCATAGACCTAGGCCGCGGCTGGCTATATCACCTGCAATACACCCTACCGCACGGTCTGGGTTGGCCGCTATTCGGCCTCGGGCTGATCGGAGCACTGCGCTGGGGTGCACGGCGGCGACCGGCCGAATGGGCTCTATTAGCCGGGTTGTTGGGTTATTATATTGTAGCCGGCAGCGGCAAGAGTGTGTTTTATCGCTACGCGATCCCGCTGCTTCCCCTGCTATGTATAGCGGCGGGATCGCTGATCAGCGCCATCGCCCGTACGCCCGTTCACACCGTGTTAGCCGCCCTGGTCATCGCCGCCCCGACAGCGTGGGCATCGTATAACCACAGCGAACTGTTGGCGCAGACCGATACCCGCGTTTTAGCCGCCCGCTGGATAGAGCAACACGTACCCCCCGATACCAAGATCGCCCGCTGCTGTAGTCCCTCGCTCTACGGCCACCCTCAATTGCGTTTGGCCCCGGCCGCCACCAAACAACGCATGACCGAATTGTCCCGCGCGGGTTATTCGTTCCGGCGCTGGCTACACCTCGACGCGTTGGCTGCCCGTGCGAGGCGACCCGGCTACGATCTGGTAGAATTAGTCCGCGGTGACCTTTCGGGCTATAGCTGGGCCTGGTCTCAATACGACATCGACCGACTGCGAATTGAACAAGTGGAATGGGTTGTCATCCAGGAGCACCCGCAGCTGATATATTCCAACCCCGATCCCTCACTTACGACCACATTACAGCACTATAAGGTCAAAACCTTTGATCCATTTACAGGTACTGCAAACCCGATCTACGACCCAATCGACGCCTTCTACCTGCCCGTGGCGGGTTTCGACGGCATTAGTCGACCAGGACCAAAAATCTCGATTTATCGCCTTGACGCTCCGTAACTTCGGGCGTGGAGATCAAGTCGCCCTACTTGACAACGCGTGGCCACACCCATAGACTACACGCCCTTTATTAGAAGGGAAACTCCTCCTGCGACTCCTGCACCAAATCACTCGGTGAAGCGACCGACATCATGAAAACATAGTCGTGCCGATGAAAAAAGAATGGGTGTACAGGATAATCCTGTCTTTGACCTCTTCCTTACTAGCGTTATTCGCCGCCGAATGCGTCGTCCACGTCGCGCTCCCCGCACCTCCCCGCGTAGACAGTGGCAGCGCGCTACGACAAAGACCCACCGGCCACTGCTGGCGGACTAATTGCCCACCACGCGCT
>DQLG01000345.1 GCA_015660315.1 Candidatus Latescibacterota bacterium | reverse complement strand
TCCCCGAGCCGATATTGCCCTACAATTAAGGGGAACCACCAAGGGAATCCAGCGAATAAAGACCATCGATCTCGATTAAGAACCCACCTCAGAGGCACCTAGATAAAGCGCATATACCCTAGGTAAAGCCTCATCGGTCTTTTGTATACTCACCTGCACTCGCACCGATTGCCCCCCTAACTCCGCCAGCGATTTCCCAGTCCAGTTCACCGAACAATCGAGCCCGTCCGGTCCGGCGACTTGCCCGCCGGCAAAACCCGCCAGCAACTGAAAGCGCTCGTCCAGCAAATCGACCGACAACCCCGACACGCCATCGGCATTGATACGGATCACCCCATCCTGCGGCACCACCACAGGCGCCGAGCAGATGGTGCCTTCCTCCACCCCCGGATTCAGCCCGAGCCACCCCAACGGTCGCGCGGCAGTGTCGCCAGCGCCACTTCGGCGTGGTAGTGCGTAGCCACATCCTCAGCTTTTTGCCCGACATTGCGCCAGCGGCCGTGCTAGATGCGCGTTTCGTCGCCGACATTCAAGATGCCATTGCCTTGGCAGAGCACGGTGTTATAAGCGCAGCCCGACGTCGGCGTTACCGGTGAGTCATCATGATGAATAAACACCTGCCCTGGCGTCGCGCCTGGTTCGCGGAAACGAACGCCGTCATTGGACACTAGCAAGCCTAAGTCGCAGCTGATCTTGCCGAAGTTCTCCCCGAAAGCCTGGCTGTGCCAGATTCCGTAGGCCCCCACACAAACATTGCCAAAACTAGCCGCACCCACGCCAAGATGGACCTGATCATAAGCATTATGCGCGTCGCGCTGTTCCGGATCGGCCGGCTCCGGCAGGGCAAAAGCCCACTGCCACAAGTCCGGCCAATTATCGAAATCATAGGAAGCATGTGCCGTGCCGGTGCGCCCACCCGCCGCACCCCCTTCGGTATAGGCAGCGCTCCATTGCGTACCGGGAAATACCTGCGAGTGCACGATATACTGGCCCTCGTGTTTAATAAACGAACAGTGTTCGACAAACTGCCCGACAAAAGGCAACGCCGTCACTGTCCACTGCAAACCCATCAGCCGATACCGCGCAAGCCATACTGAGCGAAGTGCCGTATTCCTCAATGACCGGATCGGTCTGGTCAGGAAAAAATTCGTAGCCCATTTTATAACGCCGCGCCGGGTCGAGATCGTCGTCGTCGCGGATGACCGCCGCGCCGCTGACGATCGTGTGCGGCAGCTCGAACGCGTTATTGTCTCGGTTGCCTTTAAACAAAAGCTGATTGAGCGTGGGTTTATTCCAGGTGAAGCCGTCATCGCTCTCCGCATAACACAGCGGACCTTGCAGGAACTCGTATCCTTCTTGGGCATCGAGCAGCCAGTCTTGCGGTTTGGCGATTTGCTGTTTTTTGCGCGGCGACCAATCGGCGTTCGTACCGCGATGAGAGGCGTAATACCACATGCGGAACTTGCCTTCGTCGTAGAGTACTGTGCCGTAGAAATGCGCCGCCAGATTGTCCGGCGCATCGCTGTCGGTCGGGCTCGGCAGCAGCACCGGCTCCTGCCGCACCGTGGGTTTGCTCAGATAGAGGCAAGTATTTTTGCGCAACGGCAGAGATACGTCGTCGATGGCCAGTAGTATCTGTTGCATGTATATCCTTTTATTTTTTTGCTGTTCTTTACAGGAAGATATGCCATTTAGCAGCCGCTTATATTAGCATCAACTCATTTTCATCACAAGTTACCGTAAGGATAACAATGGACTCGCGCTTTATATATCTTCGCTTTAGCGAGAAATTGCGCACCCCAATTACTTAGCTGTTTTACGGTAAGCCCCAAGGCGAATATATTCAGGGCGTCGCGCAAATATTCACAACGCTCACATATCTCGCCTTGCCGCAAAGGAGCCCTCCATGATCCAGCACATCGTCCTGCTCAAACTCAAACCCGATACAAGCGCAATACAAAAAACCGCGCTACTCGAAGGCCTCGTCGCCCTTAAACAAGAGAATAAGATCCTCGGTATCGAATCGGTCACTGGTGGCGACAACAACAGCCCCGAGGGCAAGACGAACGGCTTCGATTGGGGATTCTCTATGACCTTTACCGACGCCGCCGCCCGCGACGCCTATCTGCCGCACCCCGATCACAAAGCTGTTGGCCGAGATTTGTTGCGGCCGATTGTGGAAGAGGTACTCGTCTTCGACTACGAAATATGAAATTGTGCATGGCCGAATTTCATATACGGCCCGCACAAATAAAGATCCTGGTCAGACACACCCGTTAAAACCCCTTTCTCCAGATTGCTGGCGGTTGCGATAGTGGCTAATTTCCGGGGTGTGGCCTATTCTTTGCAACCTACGCAAGTCGCAATCACGCAGTCGAGTTATTCGCCATTTCCAACATCACGCAGCAATAATACAAAGGGAACAAATCAGTGATCTCAGTCAAAGGTAAATGGGCGCTCATCACCGGTGCGAGCCGGGGCATCGGTTATCTCACCGCACAGTTTATGGCCGAACAAGGATGTAATCTGGTCTTGCACAGCCGTGACCTTGCTCATTCTGAGAAAATACTGGAAGAGGTAAAGGCACTCGGCGTCGAGGCCTATTGCGTCCAGGCCGAACTCGCCAACCACGACGAAGTGGTGGCCATGCTCGATGAGATCGAATCCAAGGGTACCGCCGTCGACATCGTCTGCAACAACGCCGCGGTGCAGATCGCCTATCGCTCAGATTGGTGGCAGACACCGGTCGAAGATTTCGATATGAGTTTTCGCATCAATTTCAACGCAGTCGCCACGATTTGTTATCGCCTGATGCCGCCGATGATCGAACGCGGTTTTGGCCGGGTGATTAATACGACTAGCGGGATAAAAAACCAGCCGGAACAGGCCGGATACTCGGCGAGCAAAGCGGCCCTAGATAAATTCACTACCGATTTGGCAACCAAACTCGATGGCACGGGCGTATTGATCAACTTGACCGATCCGGGCTGGTGCCGCACCGACTTGGGTGGCCCCCAAGCCCCGAATGCCCCCGAAAGCAGCATTCCCGGCGTAGCGGTCGGCGCCTTTGTCGACGACGGCAAGAACGGCCGTTTTCTCAACGCAGCGGATTTTGCCGATATGTCGCTGGAAGACGCCGTCAAAAAAGCGGCGACTCTATAAGAATAATTCAGGAGGATATAACCTCTCTGATTACCGATTTCTACCGCAACGATACTTTTGAAAGATACAGATACATTGAGATACTTTTTTTTGATCCCATTTGTCATAGCCTGCGCCAACGGCACCTCTGGCCCGACCAGCGCGAATGCCAATACCGAAGCCGAGGCCAACATTAGTGCCGATACGCCCACTTGCACCGACGGCCTGCAAAACGAGAATGAAACCGGTGTCGATTGCGGCGGTCCGTGCAAGCCCTGCAGCGTACTCGCCACCGGCCAATTCACCCACCCAGGTGCACTCGACTCACAGGAAGAACTCGACTTCGTCAAGGCGCAGATCGAGGCGGGGG
>DQLG01000774.1 GCA_015660315.1 Candidatus Latescibacterota bacterium | reverse complement strand
CGGCGGCATCGCCCAGGGTGCTGCGCCAGCCATAGGCGCCCGAGCCTTTTTGGCTGGAGGGAGACAGTGCAAACATATCCTCACGTCCGGCGCGAGGCACGACTACGGCGCCATCAAACGTGGTTGTTTGTTTGGTGGCCGCATCGTACACCATGCCATAAGCCGCGCCGCCCAAGCCGCTCATAAACGGCTCGACCACGCCCACGGCAAAAGCCGTGGCAATAGCGGCATCGGTGGCATTACCGCCCTGCTGCAAAATTTCCGCCCCGGCCTCGGCAGCTAGAGGATGCATCGCCGTGACCACGCCATTCTCAGCCACCACCTCGGTTTTATCAATGATGGCTTTACTTCTTATCACACCTTACTCCTTGATTGCAATACAGAGGTTGAGACAAGCACCACGATTGTTGCAAGCGGGTAGAGGAATGGGGGTCGGTTTCTGTTGCAGGTACAGATAGAAAGGCTGATCGGAGTCGTAGGTCTTTATCCGTTCGATCGCGGCCTCCACCACCGCCCAGTCGCCGTCAAAATAGTACGGCTCACCTCTGGTGTCAATCTTGGTCTCTCCCCCAAATCCTCTACCAGTTTAAAGGTATGGGCATCGCTGAGTTGCGCCGCTTAGGCCAACTGGAATACGAAAATAGAAAGCTCAAACAGCTGGTCGCCGAGTTGAGCTTAGACCAGCATATGCTCCAAGATGTAGTGAAAAAAAGTGGTAAAACCAGCACCTAAACGATCGGTGATCCAATACCTTGGGTCGACGTATAAGATCAGTGGCCGACGCGCCTTGTAATGTCGTTGCTTTAGCCCACTCAACATATCATTATCGCAGTGTGGCCCCGGCCGATATCGGTTTGCATCAACGACTGCGCGATCTGGCACTCAGCCGTATTGGCTGGGGCTATCGCCGGCTGACGACCGTATTGCAACACGAGGGCTGGAGCGTCGGCCGCAAATTGCTGTATCGCCTCTAGCGAGAAGAAAATCTGCTGTTGCGGCCCAAGCAGCGACATTGACGGGTAAGCCATCAAGCGCGGATCTAGTCGTCCACACCCATCAGGTCAATGCGCAATGGAGCATGGATTTTATGAGCGATTAGTCGCGAAAGTGTATACATCGGGGTGGGCTCCCATTTTCGCGGCATCCAGGTCGCCGAGATCTTAGCCGGTCTGGTGCGTCGACGATCTGTAGCCAAAAAAATACGGCTCGATAATGGCCCGGAATTTACTTCGGTAGCGTTAGACTAGTGGGCCGACTAGAAAACGTCCAATAGGTCTTTTCTCGACCGGCCACGCCGACGGACAATGCCCATATTGAGTCCTTCAATGCCCGGGTACGGAAGGAGTGCCTGAATGACCATTGGTCTGAATCTATCCCGGATGCCCGCGCCAAACTCAGGGCCTGGCAACAACAATATAACGAGGGACATCCTCACAGCCCATTGGGCTATTTAACGCCGAATGTCTTTGCGCAAAAATATGCTAAACCGTCTCCAGAATAGACCTATTTTCTTAACCTAATTGGCACGAAGATGGGGAGCAGCCCGAACAGTTGTAATTCAGCTAAATAATAAAAATGTCTATTTTGTCTTTTCCTTTGCTTAGGGGGGGCAGAATGATTTGTAGTTGTTCGCGGCCGTATGAAAAAAGTTGGCTTGTTTCGTCATACGGTAAGGTTTTCTTAGGTTGAAGGATATTTAAACCAGGACTCACAAATAGCAAAAAATGCTGAGAATTGAGGTTGGCGATGAAGTTGCAACGCGATATAATTATTTTTAAAAAAGAAGGCTCATATTCTTGTTTCCCGGTGTTGGAACAGTTAGCAGACGGTCGTTTACTGGTTGCTTTGACGCAACGTGAATTTCCTTCGCATAATTCAAAGGGCCGTTTACGGCTGTTTGTAGCAGCAGCAGATGGTGAGCATTGGCAAGAGACAACAGATTCTTCTCTGGCCCCAGTGTGGCCAGGGGCTACAGGAAAATTTCGTTGTCAATTGAATGGTGATATGTGGCTGGATATAGGTGCTGGGGGCCGGGGTGGCCATTTTGATGCTCCTGAGGTGCGACCGCTTAGCGAGCGGCTTCAATGGGAAGCGCAGCGTTATATTACCTGTGACCACGAAAAAGATCCGAACGCTTTTTATTTAGTTGGTAAAGAGTTGCATGTTGGAAGATCATTGGATGGTGGAATAAGCTGGCAGCGCCAGGCCATTTCAGCCCCCCCGGAGATGTTGAGTCTCAACGGCTTTCGTGGCTTATGCTTGCAAGATAATACCTTACTTTTTCCAGTGGGTGGTCAGGTGGATAAACCGGGGTTAGATCTGCATACTATGGAAGGTGCCACATGGCAGCAATATATGGCGCGATCCACGGATAATGGCGATACCTGGGATTGGGTACCCATGTTGACGGATCCACATGGTTTTTGTACAGAAGAAGTTAGCTTATTAGAACTTGGTGGAGGCCGGATTTTAGCTATGACACGTGCCCATCGGCCAGGACCTACAGGGTATTTATGGCAACAGTGGTCAGCGGATAATGGGTTAAGTTGGAGTGAACCGGTTGAGACCCAGGTTTGGGGCTATCCGGCACATTTGCTGTTGTTGCGGGATGGCAGGATCTTGTGTTCCTACGGATACCGTTTTAAACCGGCGGGTATCCGGGCGGTAGTTAGCAATGATGGAGGGCGATCTTGGGATGTGGCAAATGAGCATGTCTTACGAGATGACGGAGGAACTGCGGCGCAAGGATGGGGTCCAGCCCATGATGAGGTAGTCAAGGCACGTGGTGTTTCTGGCTCGGATCTGGGCTATCCATTTTCAGTTGAGTTAGCTGAGGGCGCAATTCTTACGGTATACTACT
>DQLG01000701.1 GCA_015660315.1 Candidatus Latescibacterota bacterium | reverse complement strand
TACAGTTATTCGCGCACTCAGCGCAGTGGCCGAAAAAATACCGACCGTTCATTATGCAATCGGCAGTAGAGGGCCCTATCGTCAAGCGCTGGAGCAATTGGCTGTCGACGAAGGTGTCGCTGCAAGGGTTGAGTTTATTGGTTTTGTCGACGAGACGGATCTCGGTCGGCGCTATGCGGCGGCCGATTTATTTTCAATGGTCAGTCGAGAGATCGACGAAGTGGGTGAAGTCGAGGGTTTTGGCATCGTCTATCTCGAAGCCAATGCGGTGGGCACGGCGGTGCTCGCCGGGCGCTCGGGAGGCGTGGAAGATGCGGTTGCCGACGGGCAAAGCGGCTTATTGGTCGACCCGGAGGATCTTGACGCGGTGGCCGCAGCGATCGTCCGTCTTTTGCAAGATGACGACCTACGCCATCGCTTGGGTGCGGAGGGGCAGCAAAGAGTGCGGGCGGAATTTGATCGAGAAGTGCAGGCTGAGCGATTGTGGGAGGCTTGCAGATGAGCGGAAAGAAAATCAAAGTCCTGCACGCGATTACTCGTTTGGATCGTGGTGGGTCGGCGGAGAATACCTTGTTGACCGTGGCGCAGGCGAATATGGATCGATATGAGGTGTCGTTGGTGACGGGGCCAACCGAAGGCGAACGCAGTCCGACTGAAGCACTGGCTAGGACGCGGGGAGTTCACATGGCCGATGCGCCGCATTTAGTGCGCAATGTGAGTCCGTTCGCCGATCTGCGCGCAGTATGGGAATTATGGCGCCTGATGCGGCAAGGTCGATTTGACATTGTGCATACGCATACTTCCAAGGCGGGCTTACTCGGCCGCCTTGCCGCTCGCTTGGCGGGTGTACCGATTGTGATTCACACGCCGCACGGCCACGTGTTTTACGGTTATTTTGGTCCGATGGTGACCCGGCTTTTCGTTTGGCTCGAACGCTGGGCGGCTGGTTTTTCGCAAAGGGTCATCTCGCTGACGGAGAAGGGAGCCCAGGACCATGTTGACTTTGCCATCGCGGCCCGCGAGAAGTTTGTGGTTATCCACAGTGGCATTAATTTTTCACCTTTCGATCCGGATGGTCCGAGCCCACAGGCCGTGCGCGCCGAGTTGGGGATTCCGGCTGAAGGAATGGTTTTTGGTACCTTGGGGCGACTGACAGCGATCAAGGGTCAGGAGGACTTAATCGAGGCCTTTGCCGCAGTGCGCGAGAGGGTAGACAATGCGTGGCTGTTGTTGGTCGGCGATGGCGAGGAGCGAGAGGCGTTGATCGCGCAGGCCGAACGGCTGGGCGTAATGGATCGCATGGTTTTGGCGGGGTGGCGCCAGGATGTTTATGCAGTGCTCGCAGCGATGGATATTTTTGCCCTGCCCTCGCTTAACGAAGGCATGGGCAAAGCCTTGGTCGAAGCCATGTACGCGAGATTGCCTTGTGTGGCGACAAGGGTCGGGGGTGTTGCGGAATTACTCGCCGATGATGTGGGGCTGCTCGTTGACGCCTCGTCGCCGCGTGAATTGGGGGCAGCACTTAGCCAATTGGCGGGCGACGCTGAGCGCCGACAGCAGATGGGCGAGGCCGGCAGGCGCCGTGCCGCTGATTATAGTGTCGAAAAGATGGTGGCCAAGATCGAAGCGTTATATGAAGAAGTGCTGGCCGAGAAAGGACTGGGGCGATGATGGGGTTTAAGAGAAAATGCCGAGTTCACATGCTGGGACGGATACTCGGCTTTGCACTTTGCTGTGGCCTGCCTGGTCCTGGTGAAGCACAGGTACAATATCATCATTTAGATGTTGCGGTACACGCTTCCTCGTGGTACAGCACGGGCTCCGCCCATATAGAGCAAGTGGCGCAGGCGGCTGCGGCCAAGGGTTTTGACGCATTGATCCTCACGGACGCCGATGTGCTGCAAGTCGAGTACGGGCTGCCATTTTTTCGCAATATATTTGCCTTCAGCTCTGAGCAACCGGCTTTGCTGTCTGAAGATGCATTGGGGGATTATCTCGCGGAAATTCAGCGAGTGGACGAGACGATGGGGGAGTTTGTCCTTATCGACGGTGTTGAGTCGCGGCCATTTTATTTTTGGAGCAATATATTCGGCGGCGGCCCCTGGCAGTTGCAACACTGGAACAAGCGACAGATCGCCGTCGGACTCGGTTCGGCACAAGCCTATGCCGGCCTGCCCGTTAGTGGGGGCGATGGAATCTGGGTCTGGCATTGGACCAGTATTCTGTTGCTCTGGCCATTGGCCGGGCTGGTTTTTGCATTCGTTGCTGATGCGAAGCCGCTTTGGTTGCGCGCGGCGGTCGGCGCGATTTCGTTGCTGTGCCTGGTTGATAATGTGCCTTTTAAAGTGCCGCTGTGGAATGCCTACAACGGTGACCTCGGACCGGCACCATTCCAACAATATATCGACGAGGTGAATCAGCGTGGTGGGCTCGTATTCTGGGTTGCGCCCGACAAGAGGGAGACCGCCGAGCTTTTTGGCGGCCGTATCGGGGCGGTATGTCCACCTTCTACGATGGAAGGGGACTTGTTGCACACCTTTGATTACACCGGTTTCGCTGCGCTGCACGCCGGTCATAGCCGCCTTGCCGAGCCGGGGCAGGCCTGGGATCGGGCGTTGCGCCAATATTTGCTGCAAGAACGGGCGCGCCCGCCTTGGGGTATAGGTGATGCAAACTACCAGGGAGGGGCGCTTGCCGGTGCAAGGACTATTGTCCTTGCACGGGAACGCAGCCGCCGAGGTGTGCTGGAGGCTCTGCGGTCGGGGCGGATGTATGCGACGATGGGAGAGGGGAAGTTGGCCCTAGAACAATTCACGGTTGTGGCACAGGGCGCGCAAGGTTTGGCGGGCCAGCATATCGAAAGCAGCGGACCGGTGCGCGTGCAGATGCGGGTTGCCGCAGCCGAGGGCACTGTGCAGCAATTGCGGTTGCGTCTGGTGCGCTCGGGGGAGGTCATCGCAGAGCAAACGGGTATGACTCCCTTGTCGTTTGCTTACGTCGATAAGGATGTCGGACCCGGCCAGCGGGTCTATTATCGTCTACTGATCAACGGTCAAAGCGACAGATTGGTTTCGAATCCGATATTTGTCAGGGAGGCAAGTCGATGATCGTGGCAATTCACCAACCGCAGTTCATGCCGTGGTTGGGCTATTTCGATAAAATGGACCAAGCCGATTGCTTTGTACTATTGGACAATGTGCAATACAAGAAAAATGAGTGGCAAAATCGCAACCGAATAAAAGGACCTCAGGGGCCTCAATGGTTGACGGTGCCTGTCCAGTTCAAGTTTCCGGCGTTGATTACCGAAGTGGGGATCAATGGCTCGGACCCCTGGCGACGCAAGCAATTACAGGCGCTCAAAACGAATTACGCGAAGGCGCCGTATTGGCCGTTATACGAGGGATTTATAGCGCAGTTCTATGGACGTGAGTGGGGTGAATTAGCGGCGGTGAATAAAGCTTCGGTGGAGTGGTTGCGCGGTGCACTGGGTATCGATACGCCATTGCGTATCGCGTCGGAGATGAAATTGAACGAGGAGCCTACTCAACGACTCATCGATATTTGTAAGGCCGTTGGGGCCGACGCATATCTGGCGGGGGTAGATGGTAAAAAATACATGGACCTCGATCGCTTTGCCGCGGCGGGATTGCGAATCGTCGTGCAAGAATACGAACATCCGACCTATCCGCAACTCTATGGGGAATTCGCCTCACACCTTTCCGCCTTGGACTTGTTGCACAACTGCGGGCCGGAAAGTGGGGAAATATTACGCAGTGGTAGGAAAAATTAGCCGATATAGAAAAAGGAAGACAGACGATGAATGTACTTGCGATCGGAGCCCATCCCGACGATATCGAATACGCTTGCGCCGGTACGCTGATACGCCATGTGAACGAGGGCAAAGACCGGGTTTTTCTATTGATTGCCACCGATGGTTCGTCGGGTGGCGATCCAGCGGTTCGGCGCCAGGAGCAACTGGACGCAGCTAAACTCATTGGGGCAGAGGAGGTTTTTTTTCTCG
>DQLG01000005.1 GCA_015660315.1 Candidatus Latescibacterota bacterium | reverse complement strand
CGGCAACCCGTTCACCTTCAGCCAACCGGGTTGCCGAGATGTCGGTAATGACAAGCGATGCGCCCTCCTCGGCAAACCGTTTCGCCACGGCCATCCCCATGGGCCCGCCCGCGCCTGTAACCAAAGCAACCCGATCCTTCATCCGCATGCCAATCCCCTCCAAGATGCGGGACTATTACCATTTCCGGAGATAATAGGAGTAAAATTTGGCCTATAAGGTAACTCATATAAATTCTTCAATTCGAAGAATAAATGGGCTCCGCCTCTCCTAGAATTACGGCAAAGAGCGATCAGGGTGGCGATCAGGGAGCGCATGGGTCGACTATAGCATCGAAAGGGACGCTGGGTTCAAAGGCCCAAGGCGTAGCAAGAACGCCGCGGGTCGCCACTGGTGCTCAAATTGCCGGTCTGCGGGTCACGCACCGACACTGTGGCACCCAGCCCGCAGTTTGCTGTCCGGGCAATGACATGGCCCTTGGCGGCCAGTGCTTCGGCGGTGCTTTCTGGGATTCCTGGCTCTAAGTCCAGTTGTCCGGGCAGGTAGACGTGGGGATAGAACGAGTTCTCCACATTCTGGCTGGCGAATCGGGGCGCTTCCACCGCTTGCTGCGGATCCATGCCAAACACCAGGACGTTCAATACCAGTTGGAGATTGGCCTGGGCTTGGTTGTCGCCACCTGGACAGCCGATCGTCATCACCGGTTTGCCGTCTTTAGACACGATGTAGTTGATCAAGGTGGTACGCGGGCGTTTCCCGGGCTCGACCACGTTGGGGTGGCCTGGCTCACAGTTGAACATCTCGATGCGAGTGCTGAGAGCGCAGCCGAGGTCGGGAAAGAATACCGACTTGGCGAACGCGCCGCCGCTGATGGTGCTGCAGACCATGTTCCCGTGGTTGTCCAATACCGATACGTGAGTCGTGCCTTCGGCCGATGAGGGATCGGTGACGCCGTGGCTGGCCTGTGCTGCGCCTTTGCGCGCTGGTGCGATGCCGCTGGCATTAGAGAACCGCCAGGGTTCTCCTGGGGCCGCCTGTTCGGGTAGGGCACGCTCCGGGACGATCAGCGCCGATCGCTCTACGGCGTACGCTTTGGACAACAGCCCATCGATGGGCACCTCGGCAAACTCTGGGTCACCGTAATAGGCTTCTCGATCCCCGAATACCAGTTTCAATGCTTCGGTAACGGTATGGATGTATTCAGGGCTGTTGTGCCCCATGGTTCTGAGGTCAAACTGCTCCAGAATGTTCAAGGTCTGTTGGAGCATGGGTCCTTGGGTCCAGGTGTCGTGGCCCGATATCTCATACCCCTCGAAACTGCTGGAAACAGGCGGGGAGAATTGACTTTGGTAATTGGCGAGGTCATCCATGCTCAGGAGGCCACCGACCCGCGCCGAGCCGTCAACGAGGGTCTTGGCGATCGACCCCCGGTAGAACTCGTTCCGAGCCGCCTGCAACCCTGCCAGTCGGTCTTGGTCTTTTGCCGCCGCTGACATCGCCTTAAGGGTGTTGGCAAGACCGGGCTGAACCAGCAAAGAGCCCGCCGCGGGGACCTGCTTTTTGTCAAAAAACACGTCCCAGCCTCCGGGAGGATAGTGGTCGAACTGGACGGGCGTGCTCGGTGACTTCAGACGCTCGAGCATGTATTCGTAGTTGGGAATACCGCTCTCGGCGTACTCGATGGCCGGTGCCAGGATTTCGTCGAAAGGTAAGCTTCCGTAGCGTTCCAGCATCGCGATGAACGCATCGACGATGCCCGGAACTGTGAAAGAGAGATGCGCCTGCTTGCCCGGTCCGGTGGGAATCCGCTCGAGTCCTTGGGACTGGTAGAAACCCAAGCTGGCCTTGCCTGGGGCACCTCCTTGCCCACTGAGAGACAACAGGTCTCCACTGGCCGAGTCGTAGAGCATGAACACACCCTCCGCAGCGAGAGAGTATGAGGCGATCGGCTCGACAACCGCGGCGGCTAGCCCGGCAGCGGCGAGGGCATCAAAAGCATTGCCGTCGCTCAGCAATATCCGCATGCCAGCCATGGAAGTGAGGTAATGGCCGCTGGAGATTACCCCCCGGGTTGAACGAATAACCGGACGTCCGGTGTCGGGCAGCTCAACGTCGCCCTGTTCCAATTCGTAAGCGGCGGTTTCACGGGCCATGCATGACTCCTGGTGGAATTGTTAATGCCGCGAGTCGCTGAACATCGATACGCTGCTCGCACGTTAAAGAAAGAAACCAGTTGCCCCTGATGTTATACGAGAGATTGAGGGAACAATGAAGCTTTGGAGTGTGGATGAGAAGCTTAACAAGATTGAGAACACGGTTGTGTGGGGTAGAAATTATCGGGAAGAGTGGGAAGACGCCGGAGCTCGATTACCCGTGGATGGTTCGCAATGGCTGCCCCTATTGCACTAACGGGGCCGGTGGGGACATCCTCGCCAGCGCTATTTTCTTTCGGGCAGCTGCATGGCCGCCTTTTTCTTGGGGCCAGGGTATCAACCACCCCCCACTTTCCGCTGTGCGGGCTTCCTAGTGGATTGATTCCAACGTTTGGTGCCGT
>DQLG01000718.1 GCA_015660315.1 Candidatus Latescibacterota bacterium | reverse complement strand
GTGGCAGGGCAAAGGGCCGGGCGGTTGCGGTTGCAGTGGTCGCGACGGCGATCCGAGGGGCGATGGCCCGGGGCAGGGGCCCATTAAATACCCGCCGCGGTCAGCCCCGCAGCTTCTACTCACTCCCTCTTATCCGCGTCCTTGTCTCCACTGTCGCGCAACTCCAATATCTTAACCCGCTGCAAGACGTCCTCCATCAGACTGCGATTCGTCGCGATCAAATCCGCCACCACCCCTGTCAAAAACATCTGGAAGCCCGCCAACAACAGAATCGAAGCCAGAATCAACGACTGTATATGCAGCTGTCCCTCCATAGTAAAAGTAAAATAATAGAGAAAACGCAGCCCCAATAATACACCTACCACAAACACCAGCGCACCACAAACGGCGAAGATCTTGAGCGCGGCATATCGCGCCCAAGTGCGCAAGCTGATTGAACCCGACTTAAAGACGAATTCGCCGATATTGGAAAAGAGCCGCGACTCGCGGGTCTTGGGATTCGTGCGGATCGGCACCGAGACCACGGCAAGACGCCCATAACCCGCGGCAATCACATGCTCGGCGGTGTGGTCAAACTCGGTAAAGGTCGCAAGCTGTATCGCTGCCTCGCGACTGAAGGCGCGAAAACCACTGGCCACGTCGGGCACTTTAATCCCGGCCAGGCGACTGATCGTCCGGCTACCAAAGCTCTGCAAGTAGCGTTTGATAAAGGAGAAGTGGGCGATAGCGCCGGTCTGCCGGTCGCCGATAACCAGATCGGCCTGGCCGGCGAGAATCGGTTCGACGAGTTTGCCGATATCGCCGCCATAG
The DNA here is from genome assembly GCA_015660315.1 of Candidatus Latescibacterota bacterium. GTDB lineage: Bacteria > Latescibacterota > UBA2968 > UBA8231 > UBA8231. Next base: position 6,116 of record DQLG01000718.1, on the reverse strand, counting down.
TACTGGTTGTCGCCGTCGGTGTTGATGACGATATCCGCGCCCAACCGCAGGCAGGCGTCAAAACCGGCCTTGAAAGCGTGCCCCAAACCCCTGTTTTGTGGAAAGCGGATAACGTGATCGGCCCCGTATTCGCGCGCCACCTCGCTGGTGCGGTCGGCGGAGCCGTCGTCTATAATCAGGATTTCGACCTTATCGATGCCGGGTACTTCGCGCGGGATGTCGCCGATCGTGGCCGGCAGCGTCTGTTCTTCGTTAAAACAAGGGATCTGAACAATCAGCTTCATTCAGCCCCAACTCTCCTGCTTGATCTGCTTCTTGTCCAAGCCGTGCTCTTGTAACAAGGCGACCATATTCTCAACGAAACGCGGCACCGGTTCTTCACCCTTGGCTTTCGCCGCCTTGCGCTCGTGCGGGGTAATCCCCGGCCCGCAACTATAGGCCAATACGGCTGAAGGATCGGGGGCGACTTCCTGCAAAAGCTCTTTCGAGATACGCCCGCTACGCGCGCCGCGAATACTGGAAGGATCTTCGCGGGTAATGCAATGGATAACATTGAGCTTGTCGGGGTATTGCCCGCGCAACGCCTCAAACTCGTCAAAATAAATAATATCCTCGCGGGTTTTATTGCTATAAAGCAGGGTATGTCGGAGTGGGTCGTCGCGATGCAGGCTTTCCTTGATCAAACCCAAGTTAGGCACAATACCACTACCTGCACAAACGTGCATAATATGATCGGTGCGTTCGAATGTATCTTCGGAAAAAGTATAAGCGCCAGTAAAACCGCTAATCACCAGCTTCCGTCCCTTCTCTACATGATAGGTGAGAAGCGGCGACAAGATCGGCGGATAGGGCGTCTCGCCGCTCTCATAGCGCTCTTCTTTGATCGTAATGGCCAGATAGCGTTCGTGCGGCGCCGAGGCCATCGAATAGGCCCGCGGCTTCTCCTTCTGCCCCTTCTGGTCTTCTAGATAGGCGATAAAATGCTCTAATTCGCCGAACTGATGCGGGTCGATGGTGCAAAAGTGACCCGCTTCATACTCGACCGGCTCATTGCCGGCGCACATAAAGAGCGTAGTAGTATCCAGAGTATCGCGACGCACTTCGGCGACCATCACTTCCAATTCCCTGACCCGCTGTTTCGGCGTGCGTTTGGATGCAGCTTGCGCTATGGTGCCCATGCTATTTCTTCCTCGCCAAATGCGCTTTCATTTTTACGATCAAGGCCTCGTCGTCTGCGGACGAGGTAACCATCTCTTCAAATGCCGCGACGGATAGCTCGACTTCCTCCAGGAAGCGCTGGTCTGCTCCTCAGGGGAACAGGTATTCGCCGATGCGCCCCTCATCACGCGCGCGCGCCTTGTCTGCGATACGCGCCAACCAAGGGATATCGCCAATGACCATTCCCCGGGCACGCGGTTTGAAATCGAGACTGTCCCACTCGCTCATAACCTATCTCCGTCTGAAGTTAAACAGATCCGCAACTCGTCTCTGAATTCGGCGGCGACCGGATCCGCGCTCAACGCCTGGCTAAGCATCGCGGCGAATTGCCGCAGACGCGCCGCCGGTTCCCGCCAGCGCGCGAGCAGTACTTCCGCGCGCGGCCCACCGTCGAGGGAGGCACAGAGCATCGCCACGCCGTTCAAAAGAAAAAATATCTGGTGACAGTCGAGAGCGCGGGCGCCATCGGCACGACCGGATATTTCAGCGTAATGAAGCGCCGAGTCCCAATGCAAGGCAGATCGCATCCGCCCATCGGCACGGCCGCTACCCATACTGGTAGTATACTGAACCAGCCGACGTTCCGTCCAGTCCCAGCCGATCTTGGCAAACTCGATAAAACGCACTCTGCTACCATCCGGATCAACGACGACATTGCGGGCATTGTAATCAGTGCTACCCAAGCTGGGGGGGCGCTCCGCCAACCAATAGTGCATTTTCTCTAACAATAGCACAGCCCCCGCCATGTCGCGAGACTTTCCGAGACGGCGCGACAACTGCTCTAGCCCTTCGTGCGCACGCACACCCGTCGCATCCCAGGCCGCCGCCAACTCATCTCGCCCCGCGGTCGGCACCACCCGCGATACCAGCCGCGCAGCATACCGGTCACACATCCGCTCGATCGTGCACAGCCCCTCGATTGCCGGTCCTATCAGAACCGTATCCCCGGCTTGCAGCGCGTCGTCAAGCGTATCGTCGCCGACCCATGCGAAAAAAATGCACTGCCGATCATCGTCTACGCCTAATACCTCGGGCACCGGGCAGCCCGCTTCATGCAACAAACCAAGCACTTCGCGCTCAACGGTCAACAGATCGTAGGCTTTACCCTGGGTCAAAAACCCGAAGAGCTGCTGTTTGACCACCATCTTGCGGCCATCCGCGGTCTCGACGCGCCAAACTTCGTCGGTAAAGGGCGTGATCGCAACGATCTCCGGGCGCCCCGACAACATCTGAGGTGCCCACGCGCACAAATACTCCGCTGTTTTCTCCTCTACGTCCGCAAAGCCGGCGCTCCGACTCACTGCGCTTCGAAAATGATGACCTGGGCGACGACCTTGCCGGCCTGATTATTAAAGCTCGGATTCTCGTTCATGGCCAGGTACAGCACGCCCTCCCAATCGGAGACGAAATCATAGCGGCTGCCCGGTGCAAAAACCGGCCCGTCGCCGACTCGGGCGACCAGCGCGCCGACATTGGCCCCAGGCATGAGATAGCCCTCGCCTGCGGGCAAATTATAGACACCATCGGCACCGCACCAAGCAATCTGGTTGCGCATATCCGGCGACCAGGTCTCCTCGGTATCAATAACCACTCGCTGACCTTTTTCAATGCGAATTAACGAGTCTTGCCATTGCGGACTCGGCCGCACCGTGCGCATAATAGTTAGAGCCAAAGCATAATCTCTTGGAAAACGTGTACAACCCGTGCGAATCCGCTCCCGGAACGCACTATACAATTCTAATTACGTTAAAGAAACCCATCGGTCAAAAGGTGTCAAGCAGGCCGATACATAGGGGGAAAGTATGAGCCAAAACCTGCAGGATCGGCGTATAGGCCTGCTCGGCTTCGGGATAGAAAACCGCGCACTGGCCCACTTCCTACAATCGCGCAAAATCCCCTTCTCCGTCTGCGACGCCCGCCAACCGGACGCGCCCTTAGCCAATGTGCGCGAATGGCGTATCGGCGCGGATTACCTCGACGGTCTGACCGATTTCGACCTGCTCTTCCGTACACCCGGTCTTTCCTCCCTGGACCCGTGCCTCAAGGCAGCGCGCGAGTCCGGCGTTGAAATATCCAGCCAAACCCGCCTCTTCCTCCAGCTTTGCCCCGCCCCAATCCTCGGTATCACCGGCACCAAAGGCAAAGGCACGACGACTTCCATCTTGCATGCACTACTAGCAACCGACGCAGCCCGCGTCTTCAGCGGCGGTAATATCGGCCGACCGCCCATCGCATTCCTCGACGAGTTGCGCTCCGACGACCGCGTCGTGCTCGAACTTTCCAGCTTCCAGTTGCAAGACTTGGACCTGAGCCCTGATATCGCCTTGGTGCTCTCGATCACCGAAGACCATTTGGACTACCACACCGACCGCACCGAATATATCACCGCTAAAAGACCGATTTGCAGCCATCAGAAGGCCACCGACATTCTCATCGTCAACCAGGATTGTCCTACAGCCCGCAGCTTTGCCGCCCATAGCCCCGCCGCAATCTGGCACTACAGCGCCGCAGCACCGGTCGCACAAGGCGCTTGGGTCGGCAACAACAAACTCTGGGCGCGCCATCACAGCGAAGAAGCCACCGTTATTTGTCCCACAACCGACATCCCCTTACGCGGAAAACACAACGACGGCAACGCCGCCGCCGCCGTCGCCGCGGCCATGGCCTTCGGTGCGCCCACGGCCGCTTTCGCCGCCGCTATACGATCCTTCAAAGGCCTGCCCCACCGTATCGAATACGTCGCCAATCGCAATGGCACCAGCTATTATAATGACTCACTCGCCACCACCGTCGACGCCGCCGTCGCCGCCATCAACTCCTTCGACGAACCGCTACTGCTCATCGCCGGCGGCGCCTCAAAGGGTGCCGACTTCGGCGCCTTGGGCGCGTGCATCGCCGCAAGTTCCATCCACACGGTACTGCTCACCGGCGCAGAGGCCCCGCGCATCGAAGCGGCAATGCGACAAGCCGGCTGCAAAACCAGCGTAGTATATTGCCGCGACCTCGCCGAAGCTGTGACCATTGCCCGCGATACGACACAATCCGGCGATGTGGTGCTGCTCTCACCGGCCTGCGCCAGTTTCGATCAATTCTCCAACTATGCCGAACGCGGCAACCTTTTTAAAAAACTAGTCGCGGACTGACCTGCCCTCCATGAACAAACCATTGAACGACGACACTCGCTCGTATCCGCTTTGATTTTACGGTACGCTGAACTATAATTTTAGCCTGAAACTATCTGCAAATACATTAGGAGCAAACAACATGCCGCTGGCCATGACAGAACAACAACGCCGCTCCTTCGACGAAGACGGCTTTATCATTCTCGAAAATTTTCTCACGCCAGTAGAGACTGCCCGCCTTTCCAACGCCGCAGACGAAGTCGCCTCCCGTATCCAACAAGAAAAAGGCCTGCCCCCAGAAACGCATTTCCAGGTCCGCAACGCCCTCTCGCACCACGACGCCTTCCTCGATCTTGTCGACCACCCGCGCATCCTGCCCTTAGTCGTCGACGCCATTGGCTGGAATATCCAGATCCGCACCACCCATCTCGACTACCGCCCGCCTTACCCGCAGGACTTAGCAGCCGGCGCCGTTGGCACGGGTCAAGGCGCCGACTCGCAGGCCGGCTATCGCAACATCGCCTGGCACCCCGATTTGGCCAGCCGCGAAATCTTCCAGGCACCCTCGCTCGACGGCCGGTTACCCTTTATGGAAATCAAGGTCTTCTACCCGCTCTTCGACATGAGCGAATCCGGCTGCGGCAACCTCTGGCTGTCGCCGGGCAGCCACCTACGCCCTCCGTCCGACCTGCACGCAATGGACCGCCAAGTGCCCGATGACCAGGCCTTAGAGCTTAGACTACCGGCCGGCTCAGCTGTGCTCTGGCGCACCGCCACCTGGCACTGCGTCGGCCCCAATCAATCGCAAAAAACGCGCAAGATCATGCACGTCGGATACCACTACCGCTGGCTCCGCCCCACCGACTATATGCAACAAGATCCAGAGCTGCTCGCCCGTTGCTCGCCCATCCGCCAACAACTCCTAGGCGCCCTACCCAGCGGCGACGACCCGATGGGCGCCGACCCCGACATCGTCCCGATATCGCAATACTGGCAAGCGAAAAACTCAGACGACGTGCCCTTGCGCACCTGGGCCGAGTCGCAAACGCAAACCGAGGCCACCTAATGCGCGATCGACCCAATATCCTCTTCATTCTGACCGACCAACAGCGCCCCGATTGGCTCGAAATGAACCCCGAGATCCCGGTCCGCACGCCGCATCTCCGCGCGTTAGCCCAGCGCGGTGCCTGGTTTAAAAACGCCATCTGCCCCTCGCCACTGTGCGTGCCATCGCGCGCCTGTCTTTCGTCGGGCAACGAATACGACCGCTGCGACGTGCGCTCCAACGACGCGCCCTACCACCACGAGCAAACACCCTACCAGCGCCGACTGCGCGACGAGGCCGGCTACCACGTTATGGGCTGCGGCAAATTCCACACCGGCCTAAACACCACCGCCCCCGGCGACTTTATCTGGGGCCCAAGCGGCGACAAGGCCAAAGAACAATGGGGCCACGACGAAGCGCTTTTTAACGCCGGCAAAAATCAGGCGGTCCTGATGATGGAAAGATTCGGCGAGCCACGCGACGCCTATATGGCTTTTCTCGCGGCAAGGGGCGAAGCGCAAACCCACATCGATGACTATACAGAAAGGCGCGGCCAGCGCGGCGAGGAGCACATCTTCCTCTCCACCTTCCCCAGCAAAATCTCCGACGAGGGTTATTTCGACAACTGGATCAATACCAACGCGCTCGATCTACTCGACGGCGCGCCCACCGACCAACCCTGGTTCCTCGAAGTGCATTTCCAAAACCCGCACCACCCTTGGGACATTACC
>DQLG01000250.1 GCA_015660315.1 Candidatus Latescibacterota bacterium | reverse complement strand
TCGGCACCGGCTTCTCCTTTAAACCCTCCCCGCCCTCGCGCCCCATCAGCTCCAAAACCCGCGACACCGTCTGCAGACGTCCGCTCACGCGTTCAAGCCGCGCATGCTGGGCTTCCAACGCGTCTAAACGCCGGTCCAAGTGCTGCTGCTGGCGGGCCAACCAGGCCCGGAACCACAAGCCCATTCCCGCCGCCATACACAAAAAGAGAGCATCGATTAATACGACTTGCCAGATATCACTGCTCATTCTTCGCCCTCTTTTTCCAGCACCGACAAAGGCAGGCGAATGATAAAAGTCGCCCCCTCACCAAGCGCGCTCTCCACCGTGATCATGCCCTGATGACGCTCGATGATCCGATACGAGACCGCCAGCCCCAACCCAGTGCCGCCAGCCTCGGCACGAGTGGTGTAAAAGGGCTCAAAAATACGGTCCAAGTGTTCGGAAGCGATACCGGAGCCAGTATCAGCAAAGCGAACCTCGACTTGCTGGTCGACCCTGCACACCTCGATTTTCAATGCCCCACCATTGGCCATCGCGTTTTGCGCATTGATCATAAGATTGATAAAGACTTGCTCCAACTCACCGATATTACCGGTGAGCAAGGGCAAATCGTCCTCGCATTCGAACGATGTCTCAATCAGGCCTTTGTCGAGTTGGTGTCCGACCAGCGCCAGCGCCTGCCGCAGGGCCTGCGCAATATCGAACTGTTCCCACTCGCTTTTCTGGGCATTGTGGCCGGCAAAACCCAATAGCGCGCGAATAATGCGCGAGATGCGTTTGACATTGTGCTCGATCAGCTCCAACCCCTTCACGAGCTTGGGCTGGTCCTTGTTTTGCAAGGTCATTAACTGCACGCGACTGAGGATGATCTGCAGGGGATTGTTAACCTCGTGCGCGACCCCACCAGCCAACTCGCCGATAGCCGCGAACTTGGCCGACAGCATGATCTGCTGTTGCGAGTCCTTGAGCTGGGTATGGGTCGCTTCAAGATCGGTATAAAGGCGGCTATTCTCGATCGCAATGGTCGCCTGGCTGGCCAGCACGCCCAATAGTTCGATTTCACCGGCGGTAAACTCGTCCTTCGCTCTAGAACAATACAGCGCGTAGACACCGACCTGCTTGCCACGGACGATCATCGGCACCACCACCGTGCTGCGCTTGGCGACATCGAGCTGTTCGATGGTCCCCATATCCTCGATGACCACCGGTCGCGCCTCGCGCATCACCCAGTCGATAATGCCGTCTTCCCATTGCGCCTCGAGACGCTCCACCAAACCCGGCGCACCACGCAAGGTCAGCGGCACGAGACGCACCTCCTGCTCGTCAAGAGCAAAAACACCGCAGCTCAGATATTCGACGAAGCGGCCAGAGAGGTCCATCAACGACGCCAGGATATCCTCGATGTCAAAGCTGGAAGAGATGGTTTCGGAAAGTTCATGCAGATTGAGCAATTCGTCCATCGAGGCGCGCAGTTCCGCATATTCGCGACGCTCCCCGAGCAGGCGTTCCTGTAACTGGCGATTCTCTTCTTCGACGCCCCGCTGATGCGCGGCACTCTCCTTCAAGGCTTCAGAAAACGTCTCGACATGGATACCGAGTTCCCAGACGACATCCTCCGGGGCCGCGTCTTTGAGTTGGGCCAGCAACTCCTGGATCCGCCCCAGGGGCAATTCCTCGTCGGCCGCGGAAGGGTGTTGTTCTAACTGGGCCATCGAGCGACTCGCAGATCGCGGATAGGTGGGTTTATTCGCTCACCCGCCCGCTGCACTTCCTGCACCTTCCCCGCCACAACCCTCACCGCCTCACCTCGCCTACTACCTCGCTCTCGGCTTCGCTGCCGGTTCCGCCACCATTGCCATCGGGGCCAGAACCGGGATCTGGATCAGAATCAGGATCGGCATTATCCTCTGGATCTGTTCCCTCCCCCCGGGCGATGCTCGTGAAGGCATCCGCACGTTCCATTTCCTCATGCAGGAGATCACCATAACCGAAAATCCGCCGCATCGCCGCCTTCGGTTCCTCGTGGATGCCGAAAGTACGCAAAGCGGCCGGATCGAGATTGGGCAGGCGGATGCCGCCGCCGTCGCCGATTTTCTCGCGCCGGCAAAGAAAATCGGCCAGGTGGATCAAGGACGGTAACTCCGCACCGCGTTCGAGTCTACCCGGTGTGTGGTGGTAGGCGATCGCGGAGACCAACTTATCCGGCAGGTTCCATTTTTCGGCCAACCAGTGGCCGATATCGGAATGCGTCAGCCCCAGGACTTGCTCCTCCGCCTTGCCGATATAGAGATCCTCGTCGCGGACTAGGGCGAGGATCTGGGCGAATTCGTCGGTGAAATACTGGCTGAGGATTAACTTGCCGATATCGTGGAGAATGCCCGCGGCAAATGCTTCGCCCTGGACTCTGTAGCGCAATTTACCCGCTAACATCCTGGCCGCCACGCCACAGGCGATCGAGTGTTCCCAGAATTTCTGCCGATCAAAATCTGTTGCGCTATTGCCGCCGGCAAAGCGTTCGAGTACCGAAACGCTAAGCCCAAGACTCTTGACCGTCTCGAAGCCGAGCACTACTACGGCGTGGTTGACGGTGGCGATCTCGCGGGGAAAACCGTAAAAAGCGGAATTGGCCAGTTTGAGGATCTTGGCGGTCAGGGCCTGGTCGGTCGAAATCAGGCTCGCCACGTCCTTGGCTGAGGTCTTGGGGTTATCGATCAAGCCGATCATCTGGGTGATGACCGTAGGCAAGGTCGGCAAGCCGATAATGCTCTGCGTGATCTTTTTGATGCGCTGTTGTCTCTGCTCGTCCAAGATACGCCCTTCGTACGCGGCTAGGCTGCTACAACTCTTAGGCCATGAAGCGTTTGCGCAACTTGGCCCTCAGCCCCAAAACGGCCTTGGTGTGCAATTGCGACACCCGGGACTCGGACAATTCGAGCACCTGCCCAATCTCTTTGAGCGTCAATTCCTCGTAATAATAGAGCGCGATGACCAGTCGTTCTTGTTCGCTGACCTGCCCCAGGGAATCGGCCAGTAGGTCGCGCATCTCCAAGCGTTCCAAGTTGACTAAAGCGCTCGGCTGATCCTTCGAACGCAAAGTATCGACGAGCGGCACCGGCTTGTCGTCGTCCTCGCCGAAGGAGGACTCGTCCAAAGACAGCAACGCAGCCGAGCTCACGTCGTCAATGATGTGGTAGTACTCCTCTATCGTCACATCTAATTCGTCGGCCAACTCAGCCTCGGTCGGTGAGCGCCCGAACTTACTCTCCAGCTTGGAGAGTGTGCGCTCAACTTCGCGGGAACGCGCGCGCGTCGAGCGCGGCACCCAATCCATCCCGCGCAATTCGTCCAAAATAGAACCGCGGACTCTCAGTGAGGCATAGGTCTCGAACTTGACCCCTTTAGTACCGTCAAAATTACTATAGGCCTCGATTAGCCCAACGACCCCGGCATTGATCAGGTCGTCCATCTCCACCGACCTCGGCAACCCAATTGCCAAACGTCCGGCAATATATTTGACCAACGGTAAATAATCGACCAGCTCGCCCTTATTTACGACTGCGCCGTCTTCGGTTGGCGCGACCGCCTGCTTTTGCTTGCTATACTGCTGGTTCGCTTTATTCGCCGGTGTTTTTTTGGCGCTCATGCCATCGCTTTCGATTGAATCATGGGTCTAGTCAACACCGTCCGCCTGACGCGTTAGAGCACGCGTGAAAAATCCCGGTCCGATGTTGCGAACAGATGCGTTAGCTCCTCCGAGATCTCCGGCGAGTCGCATTAGCTCCTGCGCAGCGGGGGAGGGTGGCACAGTCAGTGCTAAGGGCACTTGGCGCTTCACTGCTTCACGCACATACCGATCTAAAGGAATATAACCTCGATTGTCAATTTCCGCCCCTAGAAAACGCGAAGCGAGTTCGGCGAACTTGTCGTGTAATTCGGCTGCTTCCTCGGCGGAATCCGCCATATTCACCAGCAGACCCGCCACGAGGTCCGGTCGATGTAAAAGCAAAGTCTTCAGTGTGGCATAAGCATCGGCAATCGCAGTAGGTTCCGGCGTCACCACCACCAAGGCCTCATCGGCGGCAATGACTAAATCCACCGTTTTATCGGCAATTCCAGCGCCGGTGTCGATTACCAGAACGTCAAAACCCGATGCAAAGACCTCCAGCTCTTCGACCACCGCCGGCGCCACTGCCAACGTCTGCCAAAAGCCGGTCTCTCCTTCTGTTGCCGCCGGCAATATCACCAAACCTTCCGGTCCTTCTATTGCCGCCTCGGCTACAGGGCATCGCCCCGATAAGGCATCTTCAATGGTCCACTCGCCACCGATACCGAGCAACAACCCAACATTGCCCAAACCCAGATCGCCGTCTACGAGCAATACCCTGTTCCCGGTTTTGGCGAGTTCCACGGCCAGATTCAGAGCGATACAGCTCTTGCCCACCCCCCCCTTGCCGCTGGTAATAGCCACCGAATACGGCAACCCTTTTATATTATTTTTTCTTTTTTGGCCCATACCCGACAATTCTCTCCACCAACTTGTTGAGATTTCCCGCTTCGATATCCCCCGGCACTTGCGCGCCGACGGCCAGATACGAAGTCGGTATCTGGCTTTTGATCGCCGCGCTGAGCACCGGGCCTGGCCGTACCATCTCGTCCATTTTGGTGAAAAGTAACCGACGATCGGGCAGGTCCCCACTCGCTTCTATAACATCCAACATATGATCAAAACCGTGCAACGCGTCAACGACCACGTGTATTTCCCTTGCGCCAGCGGCCGCAAAAAGCTCCGCCTGGCGATCGAGTTCCCTGTGGTCGTGCGGACCGCACCCCGGCGCGTCGATCAGCACCAGTCGCGCTTGTTCGTGTTTTGCCAGCACCGCCTGCATCTCTTCCGCTGAATGAGCAGCTTCTAGCGGCACCCCGATAATTCGGGCGAAAGAGCTGATTTGGTCGCGGGCCCCAACTCTCTGATCGTCGGCCGTGATGAGGACGATGTGTTCTTTGCACTTGAGGGTGAAACCGGCGGCAATCTTGGCCGCAGCCGTGGTCTTGCCCACGCCGGATGCGCCGAAAAAACCGACGACCTGCCGTTGGCTCCCCAATTTGATGCGCTTGCTGCGCGGTAACATACGCAAAAGCTCGGCGGCGGCCCGCTCCCCGACCTGGCGACGATCGGCCAGCGCCTTACCGGTCATCCCCTCCAACAACTGACCGACAACCTGGTCGACCAGTTCGCGAACTAGCCCCACACTGTGCATCCGCTCACTCAATCGCGCCAGTTCTTCGGGCAGCGACACCCCGCCCTTGCGTTCGAGCCGGGCCACAGTATCCTGGAGCCGGCGCAATTGCCTGGCCACCTGGTCGGCCCCGCCTTCGCCAGTAGACTCCGGCGTCACAGTAGACTCCGGCGTCACAGTAGACTCCGGCGTCACAGCAGACTCAAAAGGCACAGCGATCGGTGGCGCGATAGTCTGAGGCACCTCAATCTGCATGGGACGCTCAGGCTCCGGCACGGCCTGACGTCGCGACTCCGACGCCACAGGTCCGCCCGGGGTCTGAGCCCCGTATTTGCGGGCCGCTAAACGCGCGCTGCCGGTCGCAGCGGTGGGCACCTCGTCATAAGCCGCGGTCACTTCGACGTGGGCTTCGTCCTGTAAATTGAAGCGGTTGTTCTTGCGCAAAGTTCGTGTGTTCAAAATGACCGCGTTGTCGCCGAGGTCATCACGCACTTGTTGCAGGGCTTCCGGCATGTTCCGGGCTACGTATTTGCGTATCTTCATAATTCAACATGATGTTGCCTACTGACGCGACCTCCACATCCGGGGCGATCTCGTTATAGGACAATACGAACAGGTTGGGAAAATTGGCCGCCGTCAATTTGCGGTAGGCCAAACGAATGTGCGGGGCGGCAAGCACGACTGGCTGCTGCCCGTTGGTGATCATCTGATCTATCATTTCTGTCATGTGGTGGAAGAGCTCGCCGGCCACATCGGGCGCCAACGCCACGTTGATGCCCGCCGGGGTGCTCTGGACCGATTCACGCAACAATTCTTCCAGCATACCGTCCAAGGTCAGCACCGAGATCGTCTCATCCGTCGCTTCCTTGAGCAGCATATTGCAGATCGGCCGCCGCAACGCGGTGCGCACGTACTCGGTCAGCACCTCGACGTCGTCAATGCGGGCGTAATCGGCCAGCGTCTCCAGGATCGTGCGCAAGTCGCGGATCGGCACCCGCTCAGACAGCAGACTCTGTAGCACGCGCTGTAACTTGCCCACCGCCTCGGCATCGGGCACGAGTTCCTCCACGACATTCGGATAGGCTTTCTTCAACTCGTCGAGCAAGTGCTGCGTCTCCTCACGCCCCAAGAGCTCGTAGGCGTGTTGATTGATCACCTCGGTCAGGTGTGTGGCGAGCACTGCAACCGGTTCGACTACATTGTATCCCAAAGCATCAGCTTTCTCGCGCTGATTATGGGCAATCCAGCGAGCCGGCAGCCCGAAAACAGGGTCAATCGCCTCGACTCCGTCGACCACACCTTCGGCATAACCCGGATCGATCGCCATCAACTGCTTGGCCTGCAACTCGCCGCGGGCAACCGGATTGCCCTTGACGCGAATCTGATATTCATTCGGACTGAGCTCGGTGCTGTCACGGACCCGGACGGGCGGCGCGACAAAACCCATATCCATCGCCGCCACCTTGCGAATCTGCACGATTCGCTCGATCAAATCGCCGCCCTGATTGGCGTCGACCAAAGGTACCAACTGATAGCCCACCTGGACTTCGAGCAAATCGACACGCAGATAATCTTCAGGTCGCTCCTCGGGGACGGCCGCTTCGACCTCAGCAGCTGCCTCCTGTGCTTCCTGCCTGTTGTTGCGTTGTCGGACCAACAACGAGACACCTACCAGCAGGGACCCGATGATCAGAAAAGGCGTAGTCGGTAGCCCGGGCAGGAAACCCAGTATCAACAATATAATGCCAGAGATCAGACTCGCCTGCGGCCGCCCGGTCAACTGCTTGTTGATATCAGTGCCCATATTGTCATCGCTGGTCGCCCGGGTGACGATGATGCCGGCCGCCGTCGACGTGATCAGCGCCGGGATCTGCGTGACCAAGCCGTCACCGACCGTCAATAGCGTGTAAGTCTGCAATGCGTCGATCAGGGCTAGGTCCCGCTGTAACATACCGATGGCCAAGCCGCCGAGAATATTGACCAGCGTGATGAGAATACCGGCGACAGCATCACCGCGAACAAATTTACTGGCACCGTCCATCGCACCGTAGAAATCGGCCTCGCGCGAGATGTCGTCGCGGCGACGGCGCGCCTCCTGTTCGTCGACCAATCCGGCGTTGAGATCGGCATCAATGGCCATCTGCTTACCCGGCATGGCGTCCAAGGTGAAACGGGCAGCGACTTCAGCGACACGCCCCGAGCCCTTGGTAATTACCACGAACTGGATAATAATAACGATGACAAAGATAATAAAACCGAGCACATAATTGCCGCCCACCACCACATCGCCAAAGGCCGCGATCAAGTCGCCGGCACTAGCCGTGCTCAAAATCAATCGGGTCGAGGCCACGTTGAGCGAGAGGCGGAACAAGGTCATCACCAACAGCAAGCCTGGAAAAACCGAAAATTCGAGCGGCGCGGTGATATAGATCGTCAACATCAATATCAACAGTGCCAGGCTGATGTTGAGCGTCAGGAAAAAGTCCAATATATAGGTCGGCAAGGGCACGACCATCACCCCGAGGATCGTGATCAAGCCGACTGCCACCAACACGTCGGTGTGCCCGGACAGTATACTCAGCCATCTACGCATGACTTATCCCCTGCTGCTTGCGGAAGCTCATACTGCCCTCTTGCGTTTTAACTGGAAGACGAAGGCCAAAACCTGGGCTACTGCTTTGAAGAGGTCTTCGGGAATCTCGTCGCCAATCTTGACCGCCTTGAACAAGGCTCGGGCCAATGGCTTATTCTCGACCAACGGCACCCCGGCCTCGCGCGCTAACTCCTTGATCTTCTGCGCTATGAGCCGCTGCCCTTTCGCCAGTATCTTCGGCGCGGGCATCGTCTCGGGGTCGTATTTGAGCGCCACGGCAACATGCGTCGGATTCGTCACGACGACATCGGCGCTGGCGATATCGTCCATCATCCGGCGTTGCGACATCTCGCGCTGCAGCGCGCGTACCCGCTGGCGGATCTGCGGGTCGCCCTCCTGCTGTTTCATCTCCTCTTTGACCTCTTGCTTGGTCATGCGCAGTTTCTTCTCATGGTCGAAACGCTGAAAGGCGTAGTCTAGGATGGCCATAACTAGCAAGAGCAGGGTGATGCGAAAGGCCAGCCCTAAAATGATATCGCCGCTGATCGTCAGGATTTGGCCGATGCTCATATCAATAAAGGCGATCATCAGGTCAGTCTCGGCCACTATCGTCAGATAAGTCAGATACGCGACGGCGCCGATCTTGAAGAGCCCCTTGCTCAGTTCAACTAGCCCACGAGGCGATACGATCCTCTTGAGACCACTCCAAGGGCTCAGCCGCTCGGCTTTCGGCTCAAGCGGCTTTGCCGTAAAAAGCACGCCGACTTGCGCGTAGTTAACTCCGAGGGCTGCCGCAAACAGGAGGAGAACCATCGGCGCTATGGCTGTGACATAATCTTTGCCCCACCCCATCGCGAAACCGAAGATATTAACCTCGTTCAACTCCGCGTGGACCCCTTCGCTCAGGATATCAGCCATAAAACCGCTCAGATGCTCGAACATATACGAACCCAACGACGAGAGCGCCAACAAGCCGGCCGCCAAGATCGCGACCGAACTCAGTTCCGTACTGCGGGCGACCTGGCCCTTTTCGCGAGATTCCTCGCGCCTTTTCGGCGTCGCGTCCTCGGTTTTTTCTTGGAAGGATTCTTCGGCCACTTCTACTACCTCGTTAGGCGAAAAAATCGATTAGGGCGAACACGTCGCGTTCCAACAACTTCAACGCTCGTTCGATCATTATCTGAAAAAGTGGTAAGGTCGCCATCAATATTGACATGCCCACCCCCAGTTGCACTGGAAAACCGACGATAAACACGTTCATCTGGGGTACCGTACGGGCCAGGACGCCCATCGCCGTCGAAATGAGGAACAAAGCGATCATAATCGGCGCACTGATCTTGATCGCAATGACAAATACCTCGGCGGTCAGGGCAATCATCTTTTGCGCGACCGGCACCTTCAACACCACCCCGCCCAAGGGCACCGCGTCGAACGAAGTCATCAGGCCGTTGAGGATGATATGGTGCCCGTCCAGCGTCAGCATCAACAGGATCGCCAGAATATTGAGGAATTGGCCGATAATCGAGACCTGGTCGTGCGATGCCGGGTCGATGACGTTGACGATACCGAACCCCATCTGCAGCCCCGCCAACTGGCCGGCGAACTGTATGCCGATAAAGAGCAATAATACCGCATAGCCGATCACCAATCCCATAATCACCTCGCCGACCATCATCACCGCATAGGGCAGAAACCCCACCGGCACGTCGAAGCGGTCGACAGTGGGAAAGATCACCATCGACACCATGACCGCCAGACCGACCTTCGCCCGAGCCAGAAAGAGCCGGTGCCCAAAGATCGGAGCCACGATCAACAACGCGCTGACCCGCAGGAGGATCAGCAAAAATATGTGGAATTCGTCGAGCCAATATGACATCGCCCTTTAGCCGATGATCGTAGGTATACTGCTGAACAGGTTAATGGTGAAATCCATCAACCGGCGTAGCGTCCACGGCAGCAAAACGGTCAACACCGCGGCGACAGCCAGCATCTTGGGAATAAAAGTCAACGTCATCTCGTGGATCTGAGTCACGGCCTGAAAAATGCTGACCGCCAGACCGACTACCAGCGCCACGACTAGGATCGGACCGGCCACATGCAAAACCAGTAACATCGTGTCCTGCCCCAGCTTGACGATATACTCAGGTGACATAATCGACCTCGGCGGCTATCAATTGAAGCTCTTGA
>DQLG01000321.1 GCA_015660315.1 Candidatus Latescibacterota bacterium | reverse complement strand
AGCATCACCAGAGCGATCAAACCCAAGGCGATGGCCGTACCCAAATCGGGTTGCAAGGCGATGAGTACCAGCACGCAAGCGACGACCAGTAAACGCGGCAAAAGCCCACGACGGAAACGGTGAATATCGTCTCGCTTGCGGACCAATACATCCGCCAAATAGAGAACCATAGCCAATTTCGCGAATTCGGAAGGTTGCACGGCGATACCCAAACTCACACCGGGAAAACTCAACCACCGTTGAGCTGGACCTTGCCCCCAAGCCAAGACCAAGAGCAACGAGAAAAAAGCGAGCAGCATGATCAGCCGAGAGAAACGGCCCCACCAATGCATAGGCACTTGGGCAAAGCCAAGCATCAAAGCGACGCCGATCAGGACACGTATAGATTGTTTTTTCAGGAAGAGGCTAGAATCGCCAAAACGGACGGTAGCCAAGACGGAGCTAGAACTATAGACCATGACTAGTCCTATACCTACCAAGATCAAGCAGATCAGCAATACGGGCATGCTATCGCGCTGAACGGCAACCATCAAAAAGGCCGCGCCTCTCGGCGCCCATAGAGCTATGGACGCTATTTGCCAAGGGGACAGCAGGGTACGCCCGGTGGGATCGGACGATTTTATTTATCTACAGTAGGGGGAACTACTGCAGTATTCGTTCGACGACTCGGTCAAAGGCCATAGCCCTCGACGCCTTGACTAACACCACATCTCCACGACGCAAATTCGCCGAGATAAATTCGCCAGCCAGATCCAAATTATCAAAATGGCGCGCCTGGGTCTGGTCCATGCCTGCTGAGCGAGCCGCAGCCACCAGTTCTTTGCTTTGCTTTCCGGTAGCTAGTAATATATCGGCCTTTGTCGCGGCTTCTGCACCAACTGCAGCATGTAAGTCGCCGCTTTGCGGGCCAAGCTCCAACATATCGCCAAGAAAGGCGATTTTTCGCGCCCCGGGCACATCGCCGAGTAATTCAAGGGCGGCTAACATCGAGCCGGGATTCGCGTTATAACAATCGTTAATCACGACCAGCCCATCTTTTCGCACAATTTCCGCGCGCATACTCACCGGCTCAAATTGAGCCAACGCATGCTGTATGTCTTCCCAGTCGACGTCTAAAATGCGGCCGATGGAGGCCGCCGCTAATCCGTTATAAGCGTTATGTCGTCCGGGAATTTTTAGTTCAATGGGATTATTATGTAGAAGGAAGTGGCCGCAGCCCTCCTGGTCAAGGACGAGTCCCTCCCCACGAAACTCGCTCTCACGCACGAAACCGAAGGTCAGGAGTCTCCCCTTTGTCCTCTTTACCTCCTGAACCACGACACGGTCATCAGCGTTAACGAGAGCCGTTAAAGACTCGCCCAGATAATCCAGGAGCTCCCCTTTGGCTTTGGCCACCCCTTCTACAGATTCAAAATATTCTAGATGCGCGGTCCCGATATTGAGTAGGACCCCGACGGTAGGTTCGGCAATCGAACATAAATACTCGATGTCCCCGACTCTTCGCGCCGCTAATTCCAAAACCACCGCCTCGTGGTTTGGGGAGAGTTGCAGCAAAGTGCGGGGCACCCCGATTTCGTTATTCTCACTGCCGACGGTCTTTAAAACCTGATAGCGCTGCCCAAGGACAGCGGCAATCAATTCCTTGGTCGTCGTCTTGCCTGCACTGCCCACTACGGCAACAACCGGTAAATCGTAGCGCCTCCGATACGCGTGGGCCATCGCTCCCAAGGCCAGTAAAGTCGAGTCAACCGCCAATAACGGCCCTGACAACGCCTGCCCCGCCCCATCCCAACTGCGCTCAATTAGAGCCGCTGATGCCCCGCGCTCGAAAGCCGCCTCGACAAAGTCATGACCATCGAAACGCTCACCTCGCAGTGCGATAAAAAGATCACCTTCGGTGACCGACCTGCTGTCGGTCACCACTGCCTGTGGGACAACGTCCGGACCTAACATACCAACAAGATCGGCATCCGTCCACTGTAGAATTTCGCTTATTTTTACTTGGTGCACTAGGGACGCTCTTCCCCGGCCAGCAAAAGCCTCAAAGCGCGTCGCGCTACCTCCCTGTCGTCGAACGAGATGACGCGATTTGCTAGCTCCTGCGTTGACTCGTGTCCCTTCCCGGCAATAACCACAATATCCCCTTTTCGCGCTTCAGCCAGAGCAAAGCCAATGGCTTGCTCACGGTCAACTTCGCTATGAAAATTACGAGATTTCGCCACGCCTGCTGCTATATCGGCTATAATCCGCGTCGGGTCTTCACTGCGGGGATTATCCGATGTCAAAACCGTCAATTCCGCGAGTTCGCCAGCGACCTCTCCCATCAATGCGCGCTTGCCGCGATCCCGGTCCCCCCCACAACCAAAGACGCAGATCAACCGCTGTGCCCCCATCTCGCGAGCGGCTTGCAGAGCCCGCTGCAAAGCATCGGGCGTATGCGCGTAGTCGACGATGACCTCGAAGTTCTGCCCCTCGGTGATGCGCTCAAAGCGACCAGGGACATTTTTCAGCGAGGCCACGCCTCGACACACCGCCCGAGGGTCTAATTCCAACGCCAGACCGGTCGCAAGGGCAGCCATTGTATTGTAATGGTTGAAGCCGCCCGCCAGATGCGCCTCGGTCGTCAATGGGCCTAAGGGGGTATCAAATGATAAAATCGCTCCCGAGGGAGCGGGCTCAACTTGTCGCAACCGCACTTGCGCGGCCTGGTCGTAACCATAAGTCAAGACCCTCGCTCGGGTTCTACCGATCAATTTTTCTGCCATCGGGTCATCGAGATTGACCACTGCGACTCCATCTTCGGGCATATTTTCAAAAAGCTGTGCCTTGGCAGCAAAATATTGCTCCCAAGTCCCGTGAAAATCGAGGTGATCACGTGTCAAATTGGAAAAAACCGCAGCGTGAAAGGGAATACCTTCCACGCGTTTTAATGCTAAACCATGCGATGACACTTCAAGCACGACCGCACGCTTTCCCCTATCCACCATCAACCGCAGCAAGCGATGTAACTCCACCGCCTCTGGCGTCGTATTGCCAACCTGCTGGAATTCATCATCGATCCAGCACCCCAACGTCCCTACATATCCACACGACAGCCCCGCCGCCTCAAGGACGCTTCTCAACAGAAAAGCCGTAGTCGTTTTTCCATTGGTCCCGGTAATGCCAATGTTGAGCATATGCTGGCTGGGAAAGGCGTAAAAACGGGCGGACAAACGCGCCAGGGCCACGCGACAATCTGCGACCTGCACACGCGTCGCACCGCCGCAGTTGACCTCATCTTCCACCACTACCGCCCGCGCTCCGCGAGCCACCGCATCACCGACATAAAGATGCCGGTCTTCTTCCTGCCCACCGCGCACAGCCACGAAGAGATCACCCAATCCAACGCGACGGGAATCGCAATGAATTCCCTCCAGGATTACTCCCGGATCCCCATCCACTTGGGCACCGGGCAACTCTTCGAGCAGATATCTCAGTTCCATCAAATACCGCTTGTCCCTCGTTCGGGTATTTGCTCCATCAAGCGAGCCTGCCGCAATTCCCACCCGCCGCGTGCCTCGCGATAACCTAATTTACATTCGATGCGCTTAATGCGCCCCTGCATCCCAGGCTCTGGAGATTGACTGACTACCACTTCTCCTTCACCCGAAAAGACAACGAGCATTCCTCTCATCTCCGCCTGAAAAATAGCGACCGAACGAGTCATTTCCCGCAGATCCGGCACCGCGAGCGCCTCTACCGAAGGAGGCCTAACCGCCGGTTCAACCAATATTCCACCGGGCAAACGAAGAATCCGCTCCATAACACGGCGAAAAGCCGGGGCGGCAACATGACCTCCCCATCCGTCTATTTGAGGATTTTCAACCATAACCACACAGACATACTGCGGATTTTTCGCCGGGAGGAATCCAGCAAACGAGGCGATACTTGCGTCCGGGTCGTAACCGCTGCCGTCGGCGGCCGCCCGCTGTGCCGTTCCGGTCTTACCGGCGACAGCCACGCCCGCTATGCGCGCCCGCTGTCCCGTTCCATTCGCCACGACACCGACCAGCACCTCGCTGAGCCTAGCGGCGATCTCCCGCCGGACGACCCGCCGCACCTTTTGCGGGGTTCCCCGCCCTGTAAAATGGCCATCCTCGTCGACCGTTCCCACCACCAATCTCGGCGCCATCAAAACCCCGCCATTCGCAATAGCGCCATAGGCCAGCGCCAACTGTAAAGCGGTTACGCCTATTTCCTGACCGATTGCTATCGTCTCAAGGGAGCGCTCCGACCACTGATCCACCTCTTGTAGCAAACCGGAATTTTCAGCGGGTAGTTCAATACCCGTACGGGTGGCAAAACCGAACCTGCGGATATATTCGTAAAAGCGTGGCCGCGAGAGGCGGCGGGCAAATTTGATCAGCCCTATATTGCTCGATTTTTCGAGGACCTGCGAAAAAAGCAAGTCGCCATGAGGCTTGATATCGCGGATCACCTCGCCATTAGCAAGTTCTAACTCGCCCCTTTCACAGAATACGCGATCATTCAACCCCGCCAATTCATCTTCGAGCACGGCGGCGGCGGCGATAACCTTGAAGGTCGAACCCGGTTCGTAGGCATCGGTTATCGCGCGATTGCGACGGATATCAGGCGATGAATGTGCGGATTGATTCGGATCGAAAAGAGGCAAGTTGGCCATCGCCAGTATCTCTCCGCTGCGAGGGTCGAGAATAACCCCCAAAGCCCCTTCGGCCTGCGATTCGTCAATTGCCCGCTGCAACTCCTCCTCTATAATGCCCTGATAGACGGCATCTAGCGTCAGCACCATGCTGCGTCCATGCTCCGGTTCCTCGCGCTGCTGTTGACGACCGGGCACCTGCTTGCCCCTCGCATCGACATAGCCCAACAGCGAACCATCCCTTTCGCGCAACATCGCGTCGAAGGCCCTTTCGACCCCCTCACTACCGTGATTGTCGAGATTGGTATGACCGATAAGTTGGCCCGCCAATCCCCCCAAAGGGTACTGACGGCGCGTTTCGGCATGTTGGAAGACACCGGCATAATTGACCTCGCCCATCCGATTGATATCCGTATCGACGACTTGGCGAGCGAGGTAGACGAAGGACTTGCCTCCGCGCAATTGGCGCTCGACCGACTCGGCCCGCCCACCGCCAAGCGCAGCGAACTGGGCCGCAACACGCGCTGGGGTCTGGACCTGGTCCGGATAGGCAAAAAAAGAAGTAGCCTCGATATCGACGGCCAAATCATTGCCACGGCGGTCCAACACCCTCCCCCGGTTTGCTTTCAACTCTACCCGACGCTGATATTGGCCACGGGCTCGGTTGCTATACTCTTCGTGTTTGTATACTTGAATTTCTATCAGGCGCGCGGCTAGCGACAACCAAGCAAGAGCCCCAAAGACGACGACCCAGCGCAATCTTCCCAGCGCCATAATATCCGTGCCCTTGCGAGCCATTATTCGCCTTCCCAGTGCGCCAAAGCTCCACCTATACCTCCGAGGGGATGGACCATGCCTAGCTCGGCAACGGCCACTTGTTCGATATAAACAGGATTCTTTTTTATTGCGACAGCAGCCAGCAGTTTAGCTCGTTCCTTACCCAGATCGGCCGAGCGCGCTTGTGCGGTATGGATAGCGCCAGCCACCCGGGCCATTTCGACCTTTTGCCAGACGTGAAAAAGCGTCGCACCGACCAAGACCCCGACGAAGAGGACGCACCGTGCCCACGAAAGCCCGCCATTGGAAGTT
>DQLG01000065.1 GCA_015660315.1 Candidatus Latescibacterota bacterium | reverse complement strand
GAAATGCACGATGCCGTTTTCGATCGGCACCATGCGGGTGGCATAGCTATCGGCCAGATGCGCCAAGAGGCCCTCGCCTGCTTTTACCGCGAGAAAACCTTCGGGTGCCAGATCGATTTTTTCGATATCGACGACGAGCGCGTCACCCGGTTCGGCACCGCGCACGTAGACGGGGCCAGTGGTCGGGTTGGCGCCGTCGGGGTGGGGATGGTCTAAGAGATCGGCATCGCTTTGGATCGTGCCGGTGCGGGCGTCGAAGGTTTCTAGGGCGACCCTGTCCCCGGGATCAATTTCCAAAACGGGCGGAAGGCTTTTGTCGATGCGGTAGGCAATGTGCTCTCGGCTGATGCGGTGCATATTAGTTGCGTTCCCAACGGCTAGGGTTGATGCCCGGGGCTTCAGCGGGCATATCGGGGGGTTTGTTGCCGCCATCGTAGTCCCAGTGGCGGGTATTGCGGTCTTGAAAGAGGGGGCGGATGTCGTTGGGGAGGGTGTCGAGCTGTTGTTTTTTCCATGGGCTGATATCGGCGACGGGTCCGGCCCAGGCGGGGCGATAGGCGATAGCCAGCATTTCGCGGGCATAGTCGCCGACATTGGGGAAATTGCCGTGGAAGACGCGGTGGTGGATGAGTACCGCGGAACCGGCTTTCGCCGGGACCATCACTTCTTCGGGGTGGCCGGTATAGCGTTTGTAGGGGTTGGCGTCGGCGTGCAGGCCCAAGTGGGAGCGAGGCACGACGCGGAAGGGCGAGACTTCTGCGGTGAGATCGTCGAGATAATAGAGCACCCGCACCAATACGGGGCAAGAACCCTCGAAGCCGAATATTTTGGAGCCGTAGGGTTGGCCGTCGGCGTGCAGGCTGATGCCCGGATGACCGGGCTCGGAGCGGGCGTAACCGTAGTGCATAAAGATGATCTCGTCGCCGAATAGTTGGCGTAGGAATTCGAGTATGACGGCATGGCCGATGAGTTGGGTGACCTCGCCGCCCTCGAACTGGATATTGGGTCGGCCGCGTTGGTGCTCGCTATAGTCGACGGCTGTGGTCTTAAAAGTGGTGGTGATGGCTTTGAGCCGGGTGAGATGGTCGGCGTCGAGGAGGTCGGGCATGACCAGATACCCCTCGACTTCGAGCTGGCGGATGCGTTGGCCAGTGGAAAGGGCGGACCAGTCGCGGTCGTCTATATGGGGGGCAGGCATGAGAGATCCTTTCTATGTTGGGGCTATCGGTATGATACGGTGTCCGGTGATGGCGATCAACTTATATAGTTAACGCGGAATAACTACTGAAGTTATAATTGTGGACCGATATACGAGAGAAGAGGAAACTTATGCCCGAACCTTTACGCATTATCAATAGCGTCGCTCCGATTCGCATCTGCGACAACGGGGGTTGGACCGATACTTGGTTCGCTGAATACGGCGCGATCTTCAATATCGGCGTCTACCCCTATGCCGAAGCCCAGCTCAAGATTTTTCGCCGCGACCAGGTCGAGGACCGCATCGTCATCCATGCCGAAAATTTCGCCGAGCGTTTTTCGGTCGAACGGGGCAATCGCGAATGGAACCACCATCCGTTGTTGGAGGCGGCCGTTGAATATATGAACGTGCCGCAGGATGTGGCTTTTGAGGTGGGAATTTATTCGGAGGCACCGGCCGGCGCCTCGACGGGGACCTCGGCGGCGGTGACTGTGGCCTTGATCGGTGCGCTCGTTTTGTTGACTTCGGGAAGGATGACGCCCTACGAGGTAGCGCAGACGGCCCAGAAAATAGAGACCGAGATGCTCGGGCAACAATGCGGCATCCAGGATCAGCTCTGCTCGGCCTTTGGCGGCATCAACTATATCGAAATGTATCAATATCCGCATGCTTCCGTATCGCAGTTGCACATACCCGACGCGACCTGGTGGGAATTGGAGCGACGGTTGGCCTTGGTTTTTCTCGGTAAGTCGCACAGCTCATCAGATGTGCACGAGACGGTGATCGCGGATCTTGAAGGCGCTGCGCCCGACAATGCGAAGCTGGAGGATCTGCGTCAGACGGCGGCTAAGTCGCGCGATGCGGTCTATGCCGGCGATTTGGTGGCCTTGGGACGGGCTATGATTGAGAATACCGAAGCCCAAGCTCGTTTGCATCCAGATCTGGTCAGCGCAGAGGCGCATCAGGTGATCGAATTGGCGCAGGCGCATGGGGCGTTGGGCTGGAAGGTGAATGGCGCGGGCGGCGATGGAGGGTCGTTGACTTTGCTACTGGGGGCCGAATCGGATCAAAAACGGGCTTTAGTCCGTGCCCTTAAAGTGGCTAACCCTCTGTTTCAGCATATACCTATCTATTTGAGTCGCTTTGGATTGCGCGTATGGAATTCGCCTTGATTCTATGGGCGGGCTTACTTATTTTACGTTAGTGGTAATTTTATATCATCTATAACCGGATGTAGGCTCTTTGCAGCGCATATCGGAGTTAGTCTTTTGAGCGAAAGAAAAAGGGGGGTTCGTGCTTGGTACGGACGTCGAACGCCGCCGGATGAAAATGTCATATTTGCTGCCGAAGAAGCGGAAGGCACGCCGTCGGTCCTCTATGATCACGTGACGCATGAGGGCGAGTACGCCGAAATCGTCAACCGGATCTACAACGAGATGGACTCGCTCAAACGCCATCCCGCTGAATTTCGCACCTGGACCGTCGAAGACGGGATGGCGACGTATTTCCAGGCGATACTCGATATTGCACCGACGGATATGCGTAGCCGGGTCGCCATTTTGCAACGGTTCGGCGTGTTCAAGTTTCGTGCTGCCGACGGGCCAAATGAGAAGAAAGCCAAGATCGAGGCGATCTTTCTCGAATCCGACGAAGAAGAAGACTATGAGGCGATCCTGCGGGTTCAGGCCAAGACGCTTATCGATCTCTGGTCGCCGAACGAAAATACCCTGCTCGATTATATCGTCAACCAACCGGCCCAGGTCGGGCGCATGTTGGCCGATCGGCTCAGCCCCACCAACGAGACGCCTTTCCAGATTATCGGGCACCCGTTTCAGGATGTGCGCAGCACCGATCTGGTGGATCTCGCAGAGAGCAAGACCGTGGCCTACGAG
>DQLG01000188.1 GCA_015660315.1 Candidatus Latescibacterota bacterium | reverse complement strand
GATAGGTTCAAGTGCAGCATCGCTGCGGTAGACACGGGGCTACCGGTATAATGGCAGGCCAACTCCTGGTAATGCACCTCACCCATGGCGGCGATTTTCTTGCCCTCGGTGATGCCGCCGGTGTGGCAGATGTCGACGCGCAGATAGTCGATTAGTTCGCCTTCGATCAACTCGCGGAAGGACCATTTATCGTGCAACTGCTCGCCGGTGCCCAAGGCGACATTGGTGTGCGCGCGCAGGGTGGCGAAGGAACCCGGGTTCTCCGAGCGGATAGGATCTTCCACGTAGAATGGGCGGCAGGCTTCGATCGAGTTGCAAAGTTCGATGGCGTGTGGGGGGCTCAACCGGGTATGGGCCTCGAAGATGATTTGCGGATCGTCGCCGACCGCTTGACGCAGTGTGTCCATATAACGGACCCCTTGCAGTACGGCTTTTTGCGGGTCGAAATGACCGTCGGCGAGGGTATCGGTCGGTGAGATGCGCAAGACTTTGTAGCCTTCGGCGAGCAATTGTTGGCCGTGTTCGACCATGTTTTCAGGTGTGTCGCAGCGGACGTGGTGATAGATGAGGACCTTGTCGCGGGCTTTGCCGCCGAGCAATCGGTAGGTCGGCACGCCGAGCGCCTTTCCCGCGAGGTCCCATAGCGCGATGTCGATGCCGGCCAAGGCCGATTGTAGTACCGGACCGCCGCGCCAGAAGGTGCCCCGGAAGACATCCTGCCAAATGTGTTCGATGCGGGTGGCGTCTTGGCCGATCAATAGCGGGCGCAGGTGGTCGAAGGCATGCACGACGGACATCGTGCGGCCGGAGAGCGAGGCTTCGCCGATGCCGTAGAGGTCGTTGTCGGTGGAAATTTTAATGTAGACGAACTGCTGGACGGGAAAGACGTCAACGGCGGTGATTTTCATGTGAAGCTCCTTTGTTGAAGGTGGGGGTAGCTTACGAAAAATGCGGTGTTGGGACCAGTGCTGGCGGTGTTCTTGTTGATCTCCCTGCTCATGCCCGCATCGCTTTTCTTATACGCGCCATGTGGGCGCTCGGACTACATCCTATGGGTCCCCTCCGAGGCTATCCCCCTACGCCACTTCCTGCGGTTATGGGGGACAGCAAAACCGCTTATCGGGCATGCTCTCCAAGACCTCGGTTAGCTGATTACTTATCGCTTGACATGATTTTTAGGAGGGTGGATATTGAGCCTGAAACTATCATGTAGAGAGAAAAACATGGCTGATTTACTTATTAGAAAGATGGTGGAGGGGGATCGTCGGGATGTGGCGGAGTTGATTTGTGTTTCTACTAATTATTGGTATGAGCAGCATGGGTTGGAAAGGATTTTTACGGGGCCGGAAAAGGCAAAGGTGTTCTATCAGGTGTACGGGCGGATGGAAGGCAGTGTTGGGATTGTCGCGGAGTTGAGGGGGAGGTTGGTGGGGTCTTGTTTTTATCATGTGCGGGAGACGCACGTTTCGTTGGGTATTATGAACGCGCACCCCAATTATTTCGGTCAAGGGGTCGCGCGGGGGTTGCTGGAGTATATAATCAAAATAGCGGAAGGTCTGGGCAAGCCAATTCGACTGGTGTCGAGCGCATTAAATCTCGATTCATTTTCGCTTTATACTCGGGCGGGCTTTGTGCCGCGTTGCGCCTATCAGGATATCGCGTTGACAGTACCGGAAGAGGGCATTGCCGATTGGGCGGGGGGGGTGCGGACGGCGAGTTTGGCGGATGTGGAGGGGATGGCGGCTATTGAGTTGGAGGTCAGTGGAATTAGCCGGGCCGGGGACTACCGATATTTCATTGACAATCTGGACGGGTTTTGGCACGTGTCTGTGTCTGAGGGAAAAAATGGTGAGTTGTCGGGTTTCTTGGTGTCAAGCGGTGGTATGCTCGGTCCGGGAGTCGCGAGGACGGAGGGGGAGGCGGTGGCTTTGCTGTTGGCCGAGTTGGATCGGTTGAGGGGGCGCAAAGTAGTGTTTCTCGTACCGGTTGAATGCGCCGATTTGGTGCAGCGCGTCTATGGCTGGGGCGGGCGCAACTGCGAGCTGCATTTCGCACAGGTGCGCGGGGCCTATAGAGAAACCGCGGGAGTGTCTTTACCGACCTTTATGCCAGAGACGGGTTAGATTGTCGCATGGTCTTGGCGTGCTGCTGGGGCATAGACTAGGAGTATTATGAGCGTCGAACGATTTTTCACTCGCATCGTCGAATCCTTGCCGCCGACGATACCCTTTGTAGCGCCCGAGGCGCTCGAAAGGCAGCGGGGCCGGGCACTGCAATTGAGAATTGGTGCTAACGAGAGCAATTTCGGCCTGTCGCCAATGGCGCGAGAAGCGATGGTGCAAGCGGTGGATCAAACACATTGGTATAACGATCCAGAGGGATTTGAATTGCGCCAGGCGCTGGCGGTCGGGTTGGATGTCGACATGAGTGCAGTGGGGCTGGGGGCCGGCATCGACGAAATCCTAGGATTAATGGTGCGTCTCTTTGTTGAACCGGGCGAGGCCGTAGTCACCTCGCTCGGGGCTTATCCGACGTTCAATTATCATGTCGAGGGGCATGGAGGTGTATTGCACAAGGTAGCCTACCGCGAAGATCGCGAGGACCTTGACGCGCTATTGGCCTTGGCGCAAAAGGTGCAGCCGAAATTGGTCTATGTGGCTAATCCTGATAATCCGATGGGGACCTGGCAAAATGCCGATGCCTTGCAAAATTTCATCGAGGCCCTGCCGTCTACAAGTGTTTTGCTGCTCGACGAAGCCTATGTCGATTTTGCCTCGAAAGAGGCGCTCTTACCCTTGGCACCGGATGGGGCGCGGGTCGTGCGTTTGCGCACTTTTTCTAAAGCGCACGGTATGGCCGGGGCGAGGATCGGTTATGCCGTGGCTGACAAAGGGATTATTGCGGCGCTCGACAAGATTCGCAACCACTTCGGTGTCAATCGTGTCGCGCAGGCCGGGGCGTTGGCTTCGCTGGCCGATCGAGCGTTTGTCCTCTCGGTGGTTAAGCAGGTGGAAGAGGGCAAAAGGGAATACGCGACCTTGGCGAGAAAATTGGGTATAGAGATGATTCCTTCGGCGACAAATTTCGTGGCGCTCGATATAGGCAGTAGCGAGCGGGCACGGGCTTTGTTACAGGCGCTATTGGCGCGGGACGTATTTGTGCGCATGCCTGGTGTGGCACCGCTCGATCGGTGCATCCGTTTGACGGTTGGGCCGGCGGCGGAACGCAAGGTTTTTGCGCAGATCCTGCGCGAAGTCTTGCCGCAGGTCGGGTGAACGCGCGATGAAGGTATTGGTTGCTGGTAGTAGCGGATTGATCGGTTCGGCGTTATGCGCAAGGTTGGTGGAAGAAGGCCATGAAGTCGTACGGCTGGTACGACGTGAGGTGCACAGAGAAGACGAAGTGCGTTGGGATCCGGAGGCTGGGCTGCTTGAAGCGGATGAGTTGGTGGGGGTGGAGGCGGTTGTGCATTTGGGCGGGCGGAGTATTGCTGCGGGGCGTTGGACGGCAAAGATCAAAGACGAGTTGATGTGGAGCCGGGTACGGACGAGCGAATTGCTTGCGGCCCGTCTGGCGGAACTGAGTAAGCCGCCGAAGGTGTTGCTGTGTGCTTCGGCGATTGGGATTTACGGGAATCGCGGCGCGGAGGAATTGCACGAAGAAAGCGGGCCAGGTGCGGGTTTTTTAGCCGACTTGGGCCAGGCGTGGGAAGGGGCGAGTGTGGCGGCCAGTGCGGTGGGGATTCGCGTCGTGCACGCGCGTTTCGGCATTGTGCTCAGTCGTCGAGGCGGGGCGTTGGCCAAGATGCTTCTGCCCTTTCGTTTGGGTATCGGCGGAAAGATCGGCGACGGGCGGCAGTATTTCAGTTGGATTTCTCTGGCCGATGCGCTGTCGGCGCTGAGTCATGCTCTGGGAAATGACGCGTTGCAGGGGGCGGTGAATTTTACTGCGCCATACCCTGTGACGAACGCCGAGTTGACAAAGACCTTGGGGCGGGTATTACACAGGCCGACTATATTGCCGTTGCCGGCTTTTGCGGCGAAGCTAGTCATCGGCGAGTTGGCCGAAGAGGGGCTGCTGGCCAGTCAGCGGGTGCTGCCCAAGCGCCTAATGGATAGCGGTTTCGCGTTCGAATATCCGTATTTAGAAGCGGCATTGCGACACGCCTTAAGAGATTAAGCGCTATGACAGAACGATTCGTGATCGTCGGTGGCGGCTTTGGCAAGCTCTATGCGGCACAGAAGTTAGGTGGCGCTTGATCGGTAGCAGTAACGCTGGTCGATCGGCGCATTTTCCACCTCTTTCAGCCGCTGCTCTATCAGGTGGCCACCGGTGGCCTGTCGCACCGGCTATCGGCCGGTGGCGATGCAACAGGGTCGTTATACCGCACAGTTGGTCAAGGCGCGGCTCAAGGGCAAGGATCCCGGCGCTTTTGCTATTTGGACAAGGGCAACTTGGCGGTGATTAGCCGGCATGCTGCGGTGGCGGATATGGGTTTTATGCGCGTGTGGAATTTCCCGGCCTGGTTGATCGGGCTTTTTGTGCACATCGCCCATCTGATCGAATTCGACAATAAGGTGATGGTGCTTTTTCAGTGGGCTTGGAATTATTTTACCCGCAAGCGCGGCGCACGCCTGATTACCGGGCGCGATGCTTAGCGTATTTTTTGTGGATATGAAAATTCTATAAGCCTAGGTGTAATGCGCGCCTGTTATTGCGAAGGTTATTGCGTTCCCCTGCCCGAGAAACACCCCTTCCCGATGGGGAAGTTTCTCTGTGGATTCAACTTCTAAGTGCACCTTTTGCGGTGCGTGAAAAAACAAAGATCAACCGGTGTATTTCCTTTGTCTTTTCACCCGCCCCATCAAGAGGAGCTTATAAAGGAGTATACTCAGTTGACCCTACCTCAAAGGTACGAAATATCTGCGTTGCACAAAGTCGGCCAGGGTCCCTCACAGATTGCTCG
>DQLG01000239.1 GCA_015660315.1 Candidatus Latescibacterota bacterium | reverse complement strand
TTTTTTCCAAGGGTGAACCCGATGCGGTCGTTGGGCACGGGCAGCCGATCACCCGTCCCGCCGATACGATGCGGTTGGTGCCGGAAACCGAACTGGTATCGGTCTATGGACTGAACAAGCAGGGCCAGTTGGAGCGGTTGGGCTATACCGGCGGCAATGACGCGACCGACAATGGTATTGAGGCTTCCAATCCGCTCAACCTGCCGCAGGCCAAGAATTGGGCGGGCGGGTGCGCTTCGTTGGGGCCGGTGTTGGTGACGGCAGACGAATACGATGATGCGGATGTCACAGTCTCGTGCGAGATCCTGCGCGGCGGCGAGCGGGTGGCCTACAAAGAAGGTCCGACAGGGCAGAACAACCTCAATATGCCCGATCAGCTATTGCACCTTGAGCGCCTCCTTTTCAATCGGATTCCGCTGGAGCCGCGCATGCTGCTGGCCTTTTATTGGGGCACGCCAATCGTTTTTACCGAGGCGGACCTGTCGGACGGCCTGCAGGACGGCGATGTGATGCGCTTGGCATTTCCTGGCGGGATCGGGGTGTTGGAAAACCCAGTGGTGCCACTGGCGCAGACGGACCAGTTACAAGGGTTGCAGTAGAGCTCCTGTAATAAGGATACAGGGCGGATATCAGCTATTTGCGGCAGAGACAATATCCTCGCTACCCGCAGTCGCTTAAATAAGCTCCGTGCACCATACTGCGATGGTCGACATTGGTGTGCTCCGGGCGAAAAACAGGCGATCGTCGTTTTAACGAGATGAATGGGGCTGTTTTATTCCCTATTCACTGCGATGCAATCGCCTAGCGCGGGAAGGATCCGTTCCTGCGGGCTCCTGTATTTCTGCCCCTGCGTTGACTGGATGTTCAACTTAGCGAGTTAAACGCGGAAAGACAGGAGCCCCAATGTATATTGCGGTCTGCCGGGTAGCTTAGAGCAGGTCATTTAGACGTTGTCTAAGCACCGAAGGCCGGCAAGGGGCCTCGCCCGCGGAGATCTTAGCCAAGTCTTTTTCCGCTTCTTGACAGCCAATCTCAATAGCCCGCAAGGCGTCGTGCAGCAACTTGTCCATTCTCCGTGCGTGCTCGAAGGGGGCATCGCTTTCGTATTCCTGAACGAGCGCCAGGACCCGATTTCTAGTAGGGGCGAGCGCGTCTTTTGTTTTGCTGGCTTCGACCTTGGCCTTGGCTTTCCGTTCGGCTATGGCTTCCTTCTTCGCGGCGCGTGCCGCTTTCTTCGCTTCCTCGGCTGCGGTTTCAGCTTTTTTACTTGGCGTCATTGATCCCATTTCCCGTGTAGATGAGCTCGTTTAGACCCCATACCGTTGAGTGTCTTATCTCAGATTAAGGGATAAGACACTCGAATATAGGTTGGCGAGCGTAGAATCGCCTGAATGGCAAATATAAGCGAAAATAAGGACATGGTAAAATCAGGGGTCGGATCGTCGCGGTGGCGCCTAGGCGATGTTCCTCCTGCGGAATATGATGTGGGGCGCTCAGGTGATATTGCTCTCGGGGCATTTGGCCGAATTGGGCTTTACCGGTCGAGAGATTAGCGATGTATTGGTGACCCGTTCGGTGGCGGCGCTGTGTTGGCCTTTATTGGCTGGTAGGTTGGCCGGATCGCTACTGGCCCGCTGAGGTTTTTGCCGGCTATAGCTATCTGTTGTGCGCGCCATTATTGTGGTGGCTCGCGGCGTTAATGGGTTGCTACTGTTTTGTGCTGCCGCATAGGCCGCCGGGGGGAGGGCAAGGCCATCCGCTGGCTTTTACAGCCGCCTTCAGGTTGCTGCGGCAACGAGATTTTGCGGTGCTGATGGGCACGGGATTTATCCTTTCGGCAATGAGTCCCTTCTCTTATAATTTATCTTTTTTTTTACCGATGTGATACACGGACCAGCTTTTAAAGCGAGCAGCACCAGTTGGATTTTGAGCGTGGGGCAATTGGCAGAGATCGCAGTTATACCCTGTCTATGGTTGCTAATAAAACGACTGGGAATACGCGGGACGATCTTTTCCGGCATGTTGGCCGCTGCGTTGCGCTCAGCGATTTTCGCGCTGGGCGGGGTGTTTTGGCTGTTGGTCGTCGCGCAGAGTTTATTGGTGTTGCGTATTCGCGGCTTGGGACCGCTGCTGGGGCATATGCTGGCGGGTGTGGTCTGCTATTATTACGCGCTGGCCGACGGCGGGCACGATTGGGGAGCTATTTTTCTCGTGCCCAGTTTGGTTTGGCTGGTATTTAAGACGACGTCTAAGGGGCGGCCAGCGGATGCCGATGCAGATAGGCCGCGATAGTTTCGGCCGCGAAAAGGTGGCCGCGGGCGCTGAGATGGTGGTCGTGGGGCCAGAGATAGAAGGTTTGCGGGTCGATGTTAGAGGGTAGGCGGGCGAATTGTTCGAGCAGGTCGACATAGGCGATGCCGCGCTGGGTCAGTGCTTGGCGCAAAAGAGGCAGCAGGACATTCGATTCGAGTAGGCGGTTGCCCTGCTCTCGCTCGGCGGTGCGCAGTTGTTGCACCAGTGAGTCGGCGGCGGCCGCGTTTTGCGCGCGCCAATCGGGCGCGATGGGGTGATCGCTTTCGGGTATGAGGATGAAGAGCAGGGGGATGTGTTGTTCTTGCAGTAGGGCGGCGAACGCGTCGAGGCGTTCGAGGTAGGCCGGCCAGAAAGGGCGGTAATCGTGGGTGGCGGTAGCACTGAGGCTGGTCGCGGCGGCGGCGATCTCGAAGCGGTTTTTGATATCGCGCAGCAGGGAATAGGTTGCTGAATAGTGGCGCAGGAATAGCTGGGTTTTAAAGAGCGGCATTTGGCTTTGCTCTCGGTAGACCTGCCGGCTGAGGGTGGTGCGGAAGAATGGGTGAAATTCCCGTATGTCATTGATATAAAAGGAGATTGCGACCAGGTCGGGTTGCAGTCGTAAGCCTTTCTCGCGCAAGTATTCGAATTGGTCTATTAGCGTCCAGCCCGACATCGCGGCGTTGACGACTTCGAAGAGGGCAACGGTGTTTTCTTTGTTAAGCAGTGTTTGCAGTTGCGCGCTGGTTAGTTCGTGGTTGTCGACAAAGGGGCCGAAGGTAAACGAATCGCCGAGTAGCAGCAGGCGGTGGACGCCCATTGGCTTGGGGATGGTGAAGTCCTGGTCGGCGCGCAGGCCTTGCTTGTTGGTGTCGAAGCGATAGGGCGTGTGGTCGGCGGGCGGTGGATGGCGGGCGATATGGCGTTTGGCGGGCTGGAAGTCGCCGATCAGGCCGGGGTCGTATCCGTAGGGTATATCGTCTGGGCCATAGCCGCCGAGGCGCAGTA
>DQLG01000765.1 GCA_015660315.1 Candidatus Latescibacterota bacterium | reverse complement strand
TTGGAGCGGCTGATGGCCGATTGTGAGATTACAGAATGCGTCGTTACTGAGGGCTCGCACGGCGGCTGGGTGGTGGGCCAGGCTGGGCAGCGGACGGACTTCAAGGCGGCTCCGGTGGCGACGGTGATGGATCCGACAGGTGCCGGCGACGTGTTTTTTGCCGCGTATTTGACCCGGCGACTACATCAGGGCGAAGCCAGTGGGGAAGCGGCGCGTTTTGCAGCAGATTTAGCTGCGCGCCATGTGGAAGGTGTTTTTATCGAAGCGGAAGCGTTGCTGTTATAGGACGGTTATGGGCGGTTGTAGATAGCCGTCCGGGTTGTTCGTGCCGATAAGTTGGCACTTGCTCAGTGCGAATGCGAGTCCGGCGAGTCTTTGTTCGCATCTATCTCGGCCTGGAAGGCTTCGAGTTCGGGTTTGACCTTGATTTCGTAGCATTCCGGACAGATGCTGTGGCTGAATGATACGTCAGCCCGGGTTTCTACGTAGCGTTCGACCTGCTGCCAGTAATTTTGGTCGTCGCGTATTTTTTTGCAGTAGGAACAGATCGGCAAAAGCCCTTGCAGGTGCTTCTCGCGTTTGATCGATTCCTCCAAGGCGCGCACTCGGTCCGTCAGCGCGATCTGTAGGTCGAGAACGCGTTTGCCTACCTGGATTCGGGCCTGCATTTCTTTGCGATCGAAGGGTTTGTTGAGATAATCATCGGCGCCGGCTTGCAGTGCTTCGGCGATATCATCTTTGGTGCCGCGGGTCGTCAGCATGATGACGTAGAGATGCTCGAGTTGTGCTTCCTCGCGCGCCTTGCGACAGACTTCGATCCCGTCGAGGTGGGGCATCATCCAATCGAAAATTGCCAGATTTGGGGGAGCTTCGGCCAGCAGGATGTCATAGGCCTGCTGGCCGTCAACCGTGACTATGACCTCGTGGCCCCACTGTTTGAGAGTCGTCTGCAATAGCAGCCGCGAAGTCGAGTCGTCTTCGGCGATCAGGATCTTCATAGGGATACTCCTTCTAACCCGGTGGGTTAAGGCGAATCACTCTCTTCCGTCTGGCCCTTGGCGAGTATAGCCAGGGGGATCAGAACGCAGTAGCCGGCTACCAATAGCACTGGAGCTAAGGTGAGAGAGAGAAACCCTTCGGCCGGTGGGATCCGCAGGCATAGATAGCCAATCAGGATACTCGCCAAACCGGCGGCGGCCAAGGTCCAGTTCTTGCGCGTAAAGGGCAGGTCGCGTTGTTCCGCCATAGCGTTTTGGGGCTTAGCGCCGCTTCTCGCGGATACGGGCGGATTTGCCTTTGCGACCACGCAAGTAAAACAGACGGGCACGGCGCACTCGGCCTTCGCGTAGGCGCTCGATTTTGGCGAGGCGTGGCGAATGCACGGGGAAAATACGCTCAATGGCGATGCCCTGGGTGATTTTACGCACAGTGAATGTTTCTTGGATGCCGCGACCTTTGCGCTGGATTACAATTCCCTCGAATATCTGGGTGCGCTCTTTATCGCCTTCAATGACCCGCACGTGCACCCGCACGGTGTCTCCGGAGTGGAAGTCGGGAATGTCTGTTTTGAGCAGATCAGAAGTCAGCTCGCGCATGATACTTGTGTCCATTGTACAACCTTCTCTTTTACGGGGCTTCTAGCCCTTGCTTGTGCCAATCGGCGATGAGTTGTCGTTCTTCTTCGTCTAGCTCGATCCGCTCCAACAAGTCGGGGCGGCGTTCAAACGTGCGTCTAAGGGCTTGATGCCGCCGCCAGCGTTCGACGCTCGCGTGGTTGCCAGATAGTAGCACTTCGGGTACGTTTAGGCCGCGGAAATCGGCTGGCCGGGTATACCAGGGACAATCGAGAACCGCCTCCTGGAAGGAATCCCCCAAGGCCGAAGAAAAGTTGCCAAGGACCCCCGGTATAAGTCTGACTACGGCGTCGATAAGGACTAAGGCCGCTGGTTCCCCACCGGTGAGCACATAATCGCCGACTGATATCTCCTGGTCGATGAGTTCCGTGCGTATTCGTTCATCGACGCCTTTGTAATGCCCACAGAGCAGCACTAGCTGCTTCTTGAGCGAGAGCTCGACAGCCAGCGCCTGATCAAGGGGCTGGCCGTCGGCCGTTAAATAAATGCAGTGACCCGCGTGCAAATCCCTATCCTGCCAGAGTTCGTGCACGGGTTCGGGTTTGAGGACCATGCCGCCGCCGCCGCCGTAGGGCTCTCCGTCGACGGTGCAGTGTTTATCCGTCGCGCAAGCGCGTGGATCGTGGGTCTCGACCGCCACCAAGGCGCGGTCAATGGCTCTGGCCATCATGCTGGTCGCCAGAGGTGAGGCGAAAAAACCTGGAAAGAGCGTGACGACGTCTATTTTCACTGCGTGATCAATTCTTCAATGCCTTGCACTACTATTCGACCTGGCCCAATTTCAACGACGAAGTCGCTGATCGCGGGCACGAGGATTTCACCTTTTGCGCCGCGCACGACATAAACATCAGTGCTCGGCATTTGCATGACCTCAGTGATTCGCCCGAACTCGTGCCCATCTTGGTCGACGACGATAGAATCGACTATGTCGTCGATATAGTAGGTGTCTTCAGGTAGGACAGCCACTTGGTCTGGAGCGATGGTTACATAACCCTTGCACAACTCGGCACGCGCTGTTTCGGGTGCCTCAAAGCCCGCAAATTTGAGCAATAAACCTTTGCCGTCGACGCGCCAGCGCTCTAGCTTCAGCGGTAAATCCGGGCGCCCATCGCGTTGCAGGACGATATCGCCCAACGCGTCGAAACGTTCGAGGCTATGGGTCAAGGTTTCGGCCCTGACTTCGCCGCGCACCCCGTGTGTGCGGGAAACATAAGCTACGGCGACGCGTCGCGCGGGATCAGTGGTCACTAGAGTCTGCTCGCTACTCCTTTTCCTTGCCTTCAGCTGGGGCTTCTTCGGCTTCTTCGGCTGGGGCTTCAGTTGCGGTTTCTTCGGCTGGGACTTCAGCTTTTGCGGCGAGTTTGCGACGGCGCTTGGGCTTGTCGTGGCTGAGCGCGTCTTCGCGCACGGTGCCTTCTCGGCCCTTCCAGCGGGCCAAGATACCTTGGGCACTGAATAGCGCTTGCACGGTCTCGGTCATCTGAGCGCCGTTATTGAGCCATTCTATCGCACTGTCCGCATTGATATTGACGCTGGAATGCAGGGGATCGTAAGTGCCGAGTTGCGCCAGAGCCCGACCATTGCGGGCGGTGGTGACGTTCATGGCCACAATCCGGTAAAAGGGCTGTTTGCATTTACCCATTCTAGTAAGGCGAAGCTTAACCAATGTTATTCTCCTTGGCGTGAGTGTCTTGAGAAATTTCGTTTAGCCCGCGAAGGGCATTTTCATCTTCTTGCGGCCGCTTTTTGAGCGACTCATCTGTTTCATCATTTTCTGCATCATCTGGAACTGTTTGACCAGTTGATTGACATCTTGCACGGTCGTACCGCTGCCGCGGGCGATGCGTTTGCGGCGGCTGCCGTTAAGGATCTTTGGTTGCACGCGTTCCTGGCGGGTCATCGAGTGGATTATCGCCTCGACCTGCGAGAAAGCCCCCTCGTCGACTTGCATGCCCTTCATAGCCTTACCAGCGCCTGGAATCATGCCCATTAGTTGTTCTAAAGGGCCCATGCGGCGGACGGCTTGCAATTGATCGAGAAAATCCTCGAAAGTGAAGGAGGCCTTGCGCAGCTTCTCCTCCATCTCTTGGGCCTTGTCGCGCTCAATGACTTGCTCAGCCCTCTCGACGAGCGAGAGAATATC
Source organism: Candidatus Latescibacterota bacterium (assembly GCA_015660315.1). Classification (GTDB taxonomy): domain Bacteria; phylum Latescibacterota; class UBA2968; order UBA8231; family UBA8231. The sequence continues at coordinate 1,493 of DQLG01000765.1, read as the reverse complement.
GCCCATCCCGAGGATGCGCGAGGCCATGCGGTCGGGGTGGAAGGGCTCAAGATCTTCCACCTTTTCACCGGTGCCGACGAATTTGATTGGCTGGCCGGTAACTTCGCGGATCGACAGCGCGGCTCCACCGCGGGCGTCGCTGTCGAACTTGGTTAGCACGCAGCCGCTGAAGGCCAAGCGTTCGTAAAAGCGACCGGCTGTTGCGACTGCATCCTGACCTTGCATACAGTCGGCGACAAAAAGAATCTCGTGCGGCGAGGTCGCTTGCAGAATGCGGTCGAGCTCGTGCATCATCTCTTCGTCGATACTTAAACGGCCGGCGGTGTCCAATAGTACGACGCTGCGATTGGTCTTGCGGGCCTCGTCGACGCCGAGCCGACAAATTTCGACTGGATCGGATCCGGCGGGCTGGCTGAAGACCGGCACTTCGATGGAAGCGCCCAGCGTTTGCAGTTGCTCAACGGCGGCCGGCCGGTACATATCGGCGGCTACCAACATCGGCGGCCGGCCTTTCTCTTTAAACTGGCGGGCCAGTTTTGCGGCGATCGTGGTTTTGCCGCATCCCTGCAAGCCGACGAGCATAATGACGGTGGGGGGGAGGTCGGCTAATTTTAGCGGACTGTTGCTGCCCCCAAGAAGGCCGACGAGCTCGTCGTGGACAATTTTGACCAACTGCTGGCCCGGCGTCAGGCTCTTGAGGACATCCTGTCCCAAGGCCTGTTCTTTGACCCGTTGTATAAAGCCCTTGGCGACTTTGAAGTTGACATCGGCTTCGAGCAGCGAACGGCGGACTTCGCGCAGAGTTTCGTCAATATTGCGCTCAGTAATTCGCCCTTGTCCGCGGAGCGAGCGGAATATGTCGTCAAAGCGTTCGCTAAGTCGGTCAAACATCGCTAAAGCACACAGTTAAATGCGGAAAAATTCTAAATATACGTTAATATATAAATAAGGCAATAGAGGGAAACCTAGCCGCGTATAGCGGCGATCGCATCGGCTGGATCTGCGGCGCGAAATACGGCCGAGCCGGCTACGAGTAATTGCGCACCGGCTTCGCGGCAATCGGCGGCGTTATCTGTATTGACGCCGCCGTCGACCTCGATGGGGAGGTCGAGGCCTCGCCTTGCGATTTCGGCGGCGAGATCGCGGATCTTTGTGAGGGCTTGGCTCTGGAAGGATTGGCCGCCGAAACCTGGTTCGACGGACATGACTAAGGCCAGATCCAGATTGTCGAGATGTGAAAAGAGCGCCTCGACGGGGGTGGCTGGGTTGACGGCTAGGCCGCATTTTAGGCCGTGCCGGCGGATATCCGCCAGAATCGCCGCCGGATCGGGGTCGATTTCGACATGTATGGTTAGTGAATCCGATCCCGCTTCTTTGAACTGTGCGATAAAGGGGGCCGGGTTCTGTAACATCAGGTGGGTATCGAGTTCGAGTTGGGTGGTTCTGCGCACGGCTTCGATGACGGGAAGGCCAAAACTGATATTCGGCACGAG
>DQLG01000744.1 GCA_015660315.1 Candidatus Latescibacterota bacterium | reverse complement strand
GCGAGGTCGTAGAGGTAAAGGATGGGTTCGGCCGAAACTTCTTGATTCCCCGCAACGAGGCGCTGATCGCCAGCGATGCTAACATGGCTCAGTTCGAATCTCGGCGCAAACAGCACGAGGCTGTCACCGAGCGCGGGCGTCGTGCCGCCGAAGTCATCGCCAAGAAGCTGGAAACTGATTCGCTCACCGCGCAGGTCAAAGTTGGCGAGGAGGACCGCCTCTTCGGTTCGGTCACCGTGCAGAATATTGCCGAGTTGCTCGAGGAGAAAGGCTATGAGATCGAGCGCCGGGCCATCCACCTCGAAGACGGTGTCCGCGAGTTGGGCGTCTACAATATCGAAGTGCGCCTGCATCCGGACGTCACGGCGACGGTTAAGCTCTGGGTCGTCAAAGAGTAACGGGACATTGGGGGGGCTATCTGACGATAGCCCCCGTTCCACCCTCCTAAAAGCTAGAGGCCTCCCATGCTAGGTAGGGCGCTGTTTCTCCTCTGGATCAGTTGGACGGTTGCCGGCTGCGACTCGGGTTCGTCACAAGGCCCTTATGCACAAGCCGAGCAACAGGTCTGGCGTGCCGTCAATAGCAGTCACCGCGGTTCCGACGGCGTCTTGGTACAGGCGACGCTGCGCACCTTCGCCTACGAAATCGCCAGCGCCTACGCGCGCGCCGAGCGTGAGGACTTGGGCCAAGAGCAGCTCGAGTACCGCATCAAGCGAACAGTCTACTCCTACGTCGACGGCACCTATCCAGCCGAAGACGGCACCGATATCAATAGCCTCTACTTTCAGTATCTGGTCTATGTAAACCCCTCCTTTGACGCTCGAAACCCGCTTGAAAAACAGAAATTCGACAATTGGCGCAGCCAGTACGTGCGCCAGCTCGTCGATTCTATCTACGACCGCAAATTCCCCATCCTGCGCAATACCTACAACGAGCGCTGGGGCTTGACCCTCTACAACCGCTTGGTCTTTATCGTCTACCTGTCGAGCGAAGAGTCGCAGCTGAAACCGGCGATCGCCGATATCGGTGACCGGACCTTCCTGGTTAATCAGCGCGGCGAGCGTTTTAAAGCCAGCGGCCTGTTCAATTCTTATCCCTACGAGAGCGACCGGCCCGAAGGCGAAGTGCTCGACGGCAAAGACTACTATCGCGTGTTCTTTCCCAATCGCAAGGACGACAAGAAGACGCCGATCGTGGCGCACGATGACGAGTACTTCGAGCTGCATATCGAGGGCTTGGGCGACGAGCCGTTGCGCACACTGCGCTGGGATTTGCCGCTGGAGTATCCGAAGCTCGCCGAGCGGAAGCTGCCGAGCGACGAGGAGGTCTTCGCGCGCAAGGCGGCGGAGCGGGCCGAGCGAAGGGCGAAGGCGGCGGAGCGAAGGGCGAAGGCGGCGGAGGCGAGGGGCGAGTAGGCGGAGGCGCAAGGGAAAGTAGCGCCGATCGTATTGGCACTGTTGCGCGGCTATTTTATATTCCTGGTATGGTACAATTACAAATACAACTAAGCGATGAAGACGCACAACGGCTAAAGGCGCAGGCCGAGCAGATGGGGATGCCGCCGGAAGCGCTGATTAGCAGCATGGTCTCTAGTTGCCTTTCTGTGCCCTCGGACGAGTGCTTTGACAGCGTTTCTGCGGAAGTGCTGGATCAGTATACTGAGCTCTATAAAAGACTGGCCTGATGCAGTGCCCTAGCCTGGCACAGCTACTTCGTCTACACGAAAATATTGTCGCTGCATCTTGGGGGGGCGGCTGGACTGCGCGATAAAGGGGCTTTAGACTCTGCCTTAGCGCAACCCTCAATGTCTTTTGGCGGTCAAGATCTATACCCGACTCTGATCGACAAGGCGGCCGCCCTGGGTTTCTCTCTTATTAGCAATCATCCTTTTATTGATGGAAATAAGCGCATTGGCCATGCTGTGATGGTGATCTTTCTAAAACTGAATGGCATGGATATAGAAGCGCCGATGGATGAGCAAGAACGATTGATTTTAAGTGTTGCCGCTGGCGAGACGGGTCGCGATGCCTTCAAATGCATGGCTGAGAGAGCATAGCGTTTCTTTAAGCGAATAAAAGAGTTTAAGCGGGAGCGGATGCGTGCCTGGTGGCTGCCGCGGTCTTCAAAACCGTAGTGGTGTTGCGAGAGTAACGCTGGGTGGGTTCGATTCCCACACGTTCCCGCCAAATTGTAACAGGCCGTTAGAGAGAGGGTTGTGCGATGATAAATTGCATAACCCCTTCTTGTATTTGAGCTTGGAATGGGTGCAGGAGAAGGTGCTAAAAGGGAGTTGGTGCCCGTTAGATGCCTACAATCTCCCCGACGGCCAAGATATTAGGTATCTGTTGCCTATCCCACTCGTTTCACTGTATCGCTGTCATGCCGCTCCAGTATGCCACGGCGGAGGGCAGCGTTGATAGCCGATTTCATCTGGTCTCGCGTGTAATCTGTAACCCTGCTGAAGCCTAGGTGGGTCGATACCTCATAGACGAGCTCTTCTCGGGAGTAAAGACATTGCATGTTAGTGACCGAGATGATGGTGTCGACCAGTTCGTCTCGCGTGTAATCCGCGATACTGGCACCCTCCAGAAAAAGGAACAACCCATCAGAGGTCAGAATGTGTCGACGCTGGGCGGCCAGTAGGTGACCCGATAGAACCTTCTTTGTTTTGGGACCGACGCGGGTGAACTCGTATCCGACGGCTAGTTGGTTTAAAAGTTCTTCTCGACTGAGACCACTCTTACCACGTAAAACGTGGCGAATAGCGGCCATAACCTCTTCGGTTGAATAGGTCTCGATTGGCGGCGGATTAGTTGCGGATGCGTGCTTATCGAGAGCAGGCTCGGTTTCGTCCTCATTTTCGCCTACGGTTGTAGTCTGTCTGGGTGATGCTTCAATAGGTTCGTTGGCTGTGGTCCGTGCGGTCCGCTTGGGTGCACTGCGTTTCTTTTTCCCTTTACTGTCCTGTGATTCTCGCTCCATACGAATCCTCTCTAAGAGGATGGCAGCGGGTTCGTCATCTGGATCTTGGGGGACGAGTTCGCCGCGAAAGGCTTTCGCGAGAATAGATTGGTCGAGATTAGACATGAGTGTATGAGATTTTTTGTGTAAACGGTCTTTTATGTTTAGGGGAGTCTCCCCTCAAACAGGATGGCAAATCGATTGAGTGCGGCCTTCCAATTGCGGATGGGCATGGTCCACTTTTTGGCGATATTCTGTAGAGCCAGATACATCAATTTAAACACGGCTTGCTCGGTAGGAAATGCGCCTCGATTTGGCTCAGTGCGTCCTCGGCATCGCGCTTGCGGGGACCGATCAACCGACGGTAGCGCCGACCCTGAAAATAGTAGTCTACCCACCACTGGTTGTGTTTCCGAAATACTGGCATCGGAAGCATGCTCCGTTGTTTTCAGTGAGCCATAAACGTACTATGGCCGAAGTGTATTGCGGGGGGGTAACTTCAGAGATAAACTGTGTGTAAAGGGGGTTACCTAAGCGTAGGTACATGATACTACCTGGTCAATATTTATTGTGATCGCGGCACATTGATCTGAGCCAGGAGCAACTTGATAAAGTGGGGAAGGGCTTAGGGGGGATGAGCCGGAACTACCGGACGATCTGTTTTTGTAGGATCGTTCGAACGGCAAATGATGTTTGGATTCTGTGGGGGGGCGGCAACGAAGTGTACGGAGTAGGCGTGGAAAAGACCATAGAGCGGGTCATTACGGGTGTTCTAAGCGCCTGCTCGAACGGCTCAGTTTATTCGACGGCGGATAACATCAGTTTTTTCATGCCCTGAAGATCCACCTTCTTTTTAGCATGCCACAAATCATATTGACCTTGCATAGCTAGCCAACTCTCCGGGCTGCGTCCCAATACTTTGGACAAACGCAAGGCCATTTCAGGGGAGACATTGCTCTCGCCATTTAATAGGCGATTAAAGGTGGAAGGAGACACCTTTAAATTGGCAGCCACTTGTCTAGCGCTTAGCGCGAAGGGCTGAACATAAATTTCTTTGATGAACTCGCCTGGATGAAGGGGATTGTGCATAGCCATTAGTGATAATCCTCATAGTCTACGATGTGTGCGCTCCCGTTTTCAAATCGAAAGGTTATTCGCCAATTTCCGCTTACAGAGATTGACCATATCCCTTTTCTGCGCCCTTTCAAAGGGTGCAGATTGAACCCAGGCACGTTCATATCCTCTATACTAACCGCAGTGTCTAAAGCGGCCAACTGTAGCCGAAGTCTATTTCTGTGGGTGGGCTGAATGCCGGCCGTGCTCCCAGTTTCATAAAAGCGTTTTAATCCCTTATGCTTGAACGAAGTGATCATTGGTGTAATATAGCGTGTTGCGCATCGCGCATCAAGTTTTTAAAGCACCGTAACGGCAAAGCTGGGCTCGGAGATTGCACTGTCCTTAGTGGTATGAAAGAGTGAATCGTCCTTCGCCCGTCGCGCCGTTTCGTGAGGTCGAACAGGATGTTGTTGAAATGGTGGGAGTGGAGCCTAATTTTGCGGCCATCCCAGCAACACGAAGGGCGTGGGATCCAATGCGGTGAGTTTCCCCGTAATATTTGTGCCAATTTTGTGTCAGGCGAGAACCAACGTCGTCCTTTGTTCCAACGTAGGCGTGCAATAAACTCGATACGCGTCGGGCCCCAAAGGGGGCCGCCTCCGATAACTCTATAAATCAACTTCCTATTTGTAAGAAATATATCTATATTTTTCTTACAAATAGGATATTTATTTTATGAATCAAACTATTGAAAATAAATTACTAAAGAAAATAAGAGGAAAAGATAGTGGTTGGGCATTTTCTCAACGAGATTTTGCTAATCTTGGAACCCGATCGGCAATAGATGTTGCGTTGCATCGACTGCAGGAGAAGGGGGTGGTACGTCGGGCTCTGCGCGGAATTTATGAGTATCCTCGGTTTAGTGAGCTCCTAAACGGAAACCTTAGCCCTGATGTTGATCAAGTCGCTCAGGCATTGGCTCGTAAATTTGGCTGGCGCATCCAGCCCAGCGGTCCGGTTGCGCAAAACGTATTGGGATTATCTACCCAGGTTCCTGCCCGTTTTATCTATCTGTCCGATGGGCCGCGCCGGTCCTACCAGATGGGCCAGGCCCTGCTGGAATTTAAACATACTGCATTGAAAGAGGCAGGGTTTAAACACCGCGAAAGTGCGCTGATTGTGCCAGCACTTAAATCTCTTGGCGCAGATCGAATTACTCCCCAAGTCAAGACCCGAATTCGCCATTGGCTTCCCCCAGATCGGCGTAAAAAGGTACTGGCCGATACGCAGACTGTGACAGGGTGGGTTTACTCCGCTATCCAAGAAATCTGCCGGGAGGACATCAATGGATAAAGTGTCCCGCTTGCCTGCCGACCAGCGCCGCGATCTTTTCCAAGAGTCAGCCGTTCGGCGCGGGGTTAACATGGCTATTATGGAGAAAGACTTTTGGGTATGCTGGGTGCTGAAGCAACTTTTTACCGATAATGCGTTGCAAAATCGGATGGTTTTTAAGGGTGGCACGTCACTGTCCAAAGTCTTTGGGTTGATTGACCGCTTCTCTGAGGACATCGATTTGGTGCTCGATTGGCGGCTTTTGGGTTGCGGCACCGGGCAGCAGGACGATCCGTTTCAGGAGTTTGAGTCGAGAACCCAGCAGGACCGATTCAATAAACACATCCATCAACTCGCAGCAGAGTACATTGCCGATACACTCATTTATGACTTGAGTAGTGCATTAGTCCAGTGCCCAGGTGTGATCGCTTCGATAGATGCCGAAGAACCGCACACGGTGAATATCGCCTATCCGGCCGCTTTCTCCGAAGCGTATCTGCGACCAGAAGTCCGGCTTGAAATTGGACCGCTCGCTTCGTGGGTACCCTCTACGTCGCGCACTATTCAGCCTTATGCTGCCGAGGTCTTTCCCGGCCTATTTGATGAGCCTACTTGTCCGGTGGTGGTTATCAGCGCCGAACGCACCTTCTGGGAGAAGGCCACTATACTTCACCAACAAGTGCATCGCACGGGTATTATGCCGTCTCGGTATTCGCGGCATTATTATGATCTTTACAAGCTGGCCGGAAGCCCGATTCGCGATTTTGCTTTAGCCGATATGGATTTACTGGAGGATGTTGTCTCTTTCAAACAGCGTTTCTACCCGAGTGCATGGGCTCAGTACGAAAAGGCTAGACCGGGAACCTTCAAGCTCATCCCCGCTGGTACTCACTTGGCAGAATTGCGATCCGATTACCGCGATATGACCATGATGATTTTTGGCGAAATTCCAGACTTCGATGCGGTCGTTGATGCGCTGCAGAGATTGGAAGATGAAATCAATGGCCGGGGAAAGTGATACTATTTTTATGATGGCAATCCTTAATCGGTGCGAAAAGCTACTATGGGCGTGGGATCCAATGCGGTGAGTTTCCCCGTAATATTTGTGCCAATTTTGTGTCAGGCGTTTGTCAGAGCGGTAGACAATGAAGGGGTTCTAAAGACAAATGTGGACAGTTGGTAAAATTAGCAACTGATATAAAAACAGGTAGATAGAAGGTAAACTGCTGGTATAAAAAGAGTTGTGGAAACTCTCATTCTCTTGACTTCAAAACCGTAGTGGTGTTGCGAGAGTAACGCTGGGTGGGTTCGATTCCCACACGTTCCCGCCAAATTGTAAGTGGCTGTAAAGAGAGGGGTTGCGAGATAATCTCGCAACCCCTCTCTAGTTACTCAAGTATAAATTGCCCTCATCAAGAGGCTAAATCGTGCTTGGTGTCCATCTGGTGCCCATAAATCAAATTTAGTTCGCAATCCTCTCATTTCATATAGAGATATTGTTGCATTAGGCACTGTGATATATTCTTGAAGGCATATTATAGTCTACTGCGCGAACTTCAAATGCTCATCTACTTTGTTCGGGCAATGACTTATGACACCTGAAGAAGAAGCCCGTCAAGAGATTGATAGCCAATTAGAGCAATGCGGCTGGATCGTTCAGGACCACAATTCTATGAATATTGCTGCGGCTCTAGGTATTGCAGTCCGCGAATTCCCTAAAGAAGGTCGGGCGGACTAACTCCTCTATGCGGATGGCAAAGCTATCGGTGTGGTCGCAGCTAAAAAGTTGGTTTCCCGTTAACTGGCTGAGGGGACCCCGAAAACTGGATCACTTTGGCTGTGAGGTTTACGGTGTATCAGCGGGTTGCACGGTTAGGTTTTGCGCGAATTGATCGGGCGTTTTATAGCCCAAACTACTATGGGGTCTTTCTCCATTGTAAAGGCGTCGATCGTCTTCAACGACGACACGGGTTTCGGCGATGGAAAAGAAGATTTCTTGGTTAAGGCACTCGTCTCGAAATCGACTATGGAAACTTTCGATGAATGGATTTTGCCAGGGACTGCCCGGCTCAATATATAGCGTTTTCACATCGGTGATATGACACCAATCTTGAATGATCTGGGCGATAAATTCCGAGCCATTATCCGAGCGAATATACGCTGGGCTCCCCCTGAGATCGGTCAAGCGTTGGAGGGTATCCAACACCTGATCACTGGTAATCGAGCGGGCGGGGTGAATGAGCAAACATTGGCGCGTATACTCATCAACCATCGTCAGCCTCTTCACGGGCCGACCATCGGTGGTCCGATCTATAATGAAATCCCACGACCAGACATGGCCTGGATAGGCCGACTGCACGGGATAACCCCTCGACGAGCGGGACTGCCGTTTACGTTTACCCACCGCCGGCACGCGAAGACCTTCCTGCCGGCGCACGCGCTGGACACGCTTGCGATTGACCGTCCAGCCTTCGCTGCACAGCAGCTGATGAATAAACCGATACCCCCAACGGGGGTGCTTTTTCGACAACGTGATAATTCGCTGCTCCAGGCGCTGCCGCCGGTCCGTCGGCCCCTTCGATCGATGATAATAACTCGATGGCGCCAGATTGACCACACCACAAGCCCGCCGCCGCGAGCACAGACCCAGCTTGGCGACATGCTGGACGGCTCGTTTTTTGTGCGACGGGCTTACCATTTTTTTGCATTGATCTCTTTCAAAACTCGGTTATCCAGCATCGCTTCGGCCAGCATCTTTTTTAACGCAGTGTTTTCTTTTTCCAACGCCTTCAACCGCTTGGCCTCGGCGATCTCCATGCCGCCATATTGCTTTTTCCAGCGGTAGAAGGTCCCTTCGGCGATGTTATGCTCGCGACAGATTTCAGCCACGGTTTGACCACCATCAGCCTGTCGTAAAATGCGGATGATTTGCTCGACGCTGCGGGGTTTGCTTGTTTTGCGTTTCATGAGTAGTCTCCTCGATTAGGGGAAGAAAATACTCACAGCCAAACCTGTCCAGTTTTAAGGGGTCATGCCAGAGTGACTACTGCGGAGTCATGAGATAGGAATGTCGAGTTAGGCCGAGAGTCGTTTTTCTATGTCTTTGGGAGCAGAGAACACCCACTTCCGCCCCTGCTTCTCCGCGTATAGGTAACCTTGGTCTTGCAGATCAAGAAGGTCGGTCCGAGCTGTTTCATAGACAATATTATGGCTTGTTATGTGGGTGTTGATCGTGTATTCGTGTCCCGGGTGTCTGAGCGCATGGCTCAAGAGGGCTCGC
>DQLG01000643.1 GCA_015660315.1 Candidatus Latescibacterota bacterium | reverse complement strand
TCAATCCGTATAGGAGTCTGCTCGCCCTCTTTGCTGCCGCGTGCACGTATTTATGTGGCTCCTCTTTTAGGCTCGGCCGGCTCGATGGACGAACGGGCTCGTTTTAGATGCTAAGGGGCCGGGGGTAGGCGGACTTCGAGGGGGTACGCCGTCGGACGAGGAGGGACGGCGGGCAATGTAGCGTCGAGTATTGAGTTATACGGCGAAGTTCGACTCTTGCTGGGGTGGGGCTCTGCGGTGGGATAAGTGGCGGCGGCTCGGTCGGCAGGTCGACGCCTTGTAGATAGCGGCGGCTCGATGCGGGGTCGATCAGCGCGGCGATCAGGCACAGGCGCCCGCCACACGCAGGGCAGACGCCGCACTCGGTGGCCAGCACGCGGTCCCGTAGCTAACTTACCTTGTATGGACGCAGCCGGATTGTGCGGCCAGCAGCGGCTCCTTCTCGACGAGGGTATCTACCTCGACCTCATCAAGAACACCGCGCTGCTGCAACAGCCGCACCAGGCGATGGGCCGCCGTATCGACCATGCGTCGACTCATACAGCTGGGGCAAAAGCCGCGGCCCTTGCACGAGAACGCCACGGTGCGGCTCTCGCCGCAATTGGGGCAGCGCAGCAGTAGAAAGCCACACCCACATCACTTGACCCGATCCCCTAAAAGGCCTTTCATAATTCCTCTACATTGCTGGCAAAAGTCGTCGGCAAAGTCAGCCAGGCACTCGATCCGATCTATCATCGGAGAATTATGAGCTCTACTACAGATTTATCGGCACACCAAGTGATCTACAATGGAGACTGGGGCGCCATATTCTGGTCGCCGATGTTATGGCAGCCCGAAGGAGGTCCCTATTCAACCAAGGCTATACAGCGTTTTGTCGAGCTGCTTGCTCAAAGCGAGGTAGACACCCTCGCGATCAGCCCCAACACACAAGTCGCCTGGTATCCGAGCAAAGCCGTGCCGACAGTGCTCGACCACTACACGCGGGGCGACCCACAGTGGGGCGATTGGTTTCGCAGCCATCCTCCCGAGATCAATCTTGCCATGATGGACCGCTATCTCGATCTAGCCGAGGCCGGGGTCGACTGGTTGGCCGAGACGATTCAAGCCTGCAGGCAGAGAGAGATCGCGCCGTGGATCTCCATTCGAACGAACGATCCACACGGTTATTTGGAGAAGTGGGTCGACAACCCGATCAACTGTCCACTATTCAAGGACCCCAAGAATCGTCTGCGTGGAACGCCGCTACGACCAGGACGCCATGCGGACGTGCTATGGGTGGGTCTGAACTACGAACGGGAGGTGGTGCGCGATTATTTCTTCTCCATGATTCACGAAGTGGTGATGGAATATGATGCCGAGGGGCTGGAGTTGGATTTCTTGCGCACGCCCGCCATCTGCGAACCGAATGCCTCGCAAGAGACCATCGATACGATTACGGCGTGGATTGCCGATATCCGCGATCTGACCCAAGAGCGAGCAATGCAGACGGGCCGGGCTTATCCATTCGGTCTGCGCATTCCGGCTGCGCTGGGTGCCTTGCGCAGCATCGGACTAGATGTCCGAGCTATCGTGAATGCAGGGCTGGTCGATTTTATCAGCCCCAGCAACTACATGCAGACGGCATGGAACCTGCCATTGGACCAACTGCGCGGAGAGCTAGGCTCAGATATCGCCATCTTTGGCAATGTCGAGCACGGGGTGAATGGGCTGGCTGCTTATTCTCCAGAGCGGGGCACCACGGAGCCCCGCTGCCCCTATGTCATGACAGAGGCTCTGCTTGGTGCCGTTGCGGGAAAACGCGTGCTCGGAGCCGATGGCATTGTCCTCTACAACTACTATGCGGTGGATGAAGATAATGGACAGCGGATCTGTACCCGGCAGAATATGAGAGCCGATTATTCGGCAATCCGCGCTATCGGCGATCTGGAGGGCCTGCGCGGCAAGCCCAAGCAGTATGCGTTCACGACGATACTGGCCCCGGTGTGGAACCCTCCCTTTGATACGCCCGATTCGTTTCCAGACATCCTCGAACCAGACTGGCGCCGCGCCTACCGATTGCCCATGTGCGCGGAGCCGAGTGACTGCGGCTTGCAGCTGGTCATACAAATCGTCGTCGACCGGCGTGAAAATTTGCCCGGGCTTGGCGTGAGCTTCAACGACTCGTGGCCGACTATAGAGGCTCAGGCCACCGATGAATTGCTATTTCCCCAGTTGGATCACCGATTTCACGTGCCGGAATACACGGCCTTTAACTATGTCTTTGAGGTTGCGGAAATTGCAGAAGGCTGGAACGAGGTCTCCGTGTACAATGGTAGTCATCAAGGCGAGACGGCCGAGGACCGCTGTAGAAACTCTGTTGTGATCCGCAGTGTAGAGCTTGCGATTAGGTAGGATTGGTAGGTGTGATGACCGCCGGGATTTGCCCCACTTTGCTAGTGAGTCTTTCATACTGTTTAGGGAAAACAAACATGAAAGGTAAAACGCACAGCACCGAAGAGATTATCTGCATCCTGCGCCAGGCCGATGGCGGGCAAACCGCCCAAGCGGTCTGCCGCGAGTACAACATCTCGGAGCAGGCGTTTTATCAGTGGAGATAGCCCCTATATCTTCTGCAATGCTCATGTGTCGCCTGCTCATGAGCGCGAGGCAAGTCAAAAGTTGAGGTATACGGTTCGTGCCCAGATAGAGGAAGCCAGCGCCTAAATGGGGCAAGGCATTTAGGAAATTTGATGTGTCCCAAAAAATAAATGGTCACTATATGGACACCAGCTCATATATAAAGAAAACAGGGACTCAGTCCTTGCGAAGGCTAAGTCCCTGTTTATCTTACAGAAAATATGGTGGCTCCTCCCAGAATCGAACTGGGGACACAGGGATTTTCAGTCCCCTGCTCTACCTACTGAGCTAAAGAGCCAGCCAATAACAGGTGTAAAAGTAAGCTTCCTTCATTAATCTTGTCAAGGATATCTCATGCCCGTATCGATCATACCGTTCAATATGCCCGACCCTGCTGAAATTCCGCCCCATATTATCGAGTCGCTCCAGAGCATGCCGCCGGATGAGGCGGTGGCCAAGGGGATGGAGTTGCTGCTGCAGATTGAAGCGGCGGATACCATTGTCTATGAGCGTATCGGCACAGGAAGTGCGCCTGAATTGGGCCATGTCGCCGGAGCGGGGGCCGATATTTTACGTGGTGCGCTAGAACAGGATCGCGAGCGCTCTTTTGCCGGACAGGAGGGCGCTGGGTCTTCGGCGCTGCTAATTATGGGACAGGCCAGCGCCGATGAAGAAAGTCCGCTGCCCCAAGGGGTCCTACCCTTTATGTTGGAAGGGGCGGCGAGCGGGATGCTCGGTTTTAATTATGTATTGCCGCTCAAAGAGGACGAGGGACGGCTATTGGGCGCGTTGACCCTGATTCGCCGGGCGGCGAGCGGACCGCTCAATCACGAACAGCCGAATATTTGCGAGGCGTTGCGTCGCGAGTTGAGCCAGATCGTGGCGGGATAAAAAAAGCGCTGCCGCTCAAAGGGGAGCGGCAGCGCTAAATTATTTGTGGGTCGGTGCGGTGATTAGACGGTAGCGGCTTCAACCACCCCGTTTTCGACCAGCCAAGTCTCGACCTCGCTGCCGTCGACGTCGGCCAGCATCTGACCGTTGATCTCGACGCAGGGCGAGAGTGGTTGACCGCTTTTCTGTACCATTTCGGCGTAAATTTCTGGATTGTTAATTATGTCCTTGTCCTCGTACTGGAGATCGTACTTGGAGAAGGTCTCGCGCACGCTATTGCTCCAGCCACAGACGGGCTTCAAATAGGCGACAATATTGGGGGTTTCAGCCATGATGGGGCTTCCTTTCTCGCGTAATGGAGTCGATTTAAATCTGGGTAAAATCGCTGTCTGCAACATCGTGGAATATAGGAAAGCGGGTCTATCTGTCAAGCCGACAAGCGTTTATGTACATTTCTGATTGACGAGAATCGCGCCTGCCTCTATATTGGCAACAACCTTCCACCCATTTTTACTCTCCGTCATAATTTCACTCTCTATCTATAGAATCAGGATAGACAATGGCTTCTGCAGAAGTCCTATTTGTGCAAGGCGGCCGCAAGCTCGAGGGCGAGGCCGTGGTGCAAGGTTCTAAGAACGCGGCATTGCCGATGTTGGCGGCTGCTCTATTGGCGACCGAGGGAAAGACCGTTCTACACAGGGTGCCTCCGGTCAAAGACGTATTGGTGGCCATGGAGGTCTTGCGCCGGTTGGGCGCCAAGATCGACTACGATTTGCGCGAAGAAATTGCGATCATCGATACGCGGGATGTGACTGAGACTCGGCTGCCCGAGGAATTGACCAGTCGTTTTCGTGCCTCGTTGCTTTTTCTCGGGCCTTTATTGGCCCGTTTTCGTCGCGCTTGGATCAGCGAGGTGGGGGGCTGTACGATTGGTTCGCGACCTACTGATTATCACTATCGCGGCTTTGCCCGACTCGGCGCGAAGGTCGAGGGCGTGGCCGGCGGTGGTATTGACGTGGTGGCCGAAGAGTTGACCGGCTCCTTTATGTATTGCGATTTGCCCAGTCATACGGGTGTGGAAAATTTGGTTATGGCCTCGTGCCTAGCCCGTGGCGAATCGATCATCGAAAACGCGGCTTCCGATCCGGAAATTGTCGATTTTGTGGCGCTATTGCAAAAGATGGGTGCTAAGATCGAGGGGGCCGGTACGCGGAAGGTGTGCATCACGGGCGTTGAAGGGCTTGTCGGCGCCGAGCATACGGTGATGCACGATCGTTTGGACGCCGGGCTGTTGATGATGGCCAGCGCGATTACCGGCGGTGATATCATCCTCAAAGGTGTAGTGCGGGAGCATTTGTATGTCTTTGAGGCCAAGTTGCAGCAGATGGGGGTCGCAACGATCGAAGAAGGCGAGTGGCTGCGTGTGCGTGGACCGAGCGAGCTTTCGCCCATCAATGTGGTCACGACCTTTTATCCCGGGTTTCCGACCGATCTGCAACCGGGGATGATGGCCTTGGCCTGCGCGGCGAAGGGAGATAGCTATATTCGCGAGACGGTATTTGAGGATCGCTTGGGCCATGTCAAGAATCTGCGCGCCTTTGGTGCCCATATTCTGCCGGAGAAGGATCGCTTGGTGTTGGTGCGCGGTCCGGCTCAACTCAAGGGGGCCAAGGTCAAAGCGATGGATATTCGCGCTGGTGCGGCCTGTGTATTGGCCGGCTTGGCCGCCGAAGGGCGGACCGGGATCCACAATCTCTATCAACTCGACAGGGGCCATGCCCATATCGAGCATCGTTTGCGGGCCTTGGGAGCGGATCTCGAAAGACTTTAAAAGCGGGTAGGTTATTAGTGAATAAGGCGGTCGAGGGTATCTATCACCCTTGACCGCCTTTTGTTTACTGGCGATTATTTCGGTAATTAGAATAAAAATAAAAATGGAGATCCCGATGCAAATAGATCCCGATAAAGTCTATCTGGCCCGCACTCCGATAGATAGCGCCGAAGCGCCCTTTGAGACCTATCGCGAATTGGCATATCGCACGCTCGCTGCGCTGGAGGTGGAATTGCCCGCTGAAGGTACGGTGCTGGTCAAACCCAATGCCACGGTGCTTTATCCGCCCGAAAAACGCGTGATTACCCATCCCGGTTTTGTCGGCGGCCTGCTCGATGCATTGAGCGAGCACGGCGTGGATACGTCGAGCCTGGTGGTCGCCGATGGGCAGTCCGGTGAGAACGAGGAAGCGGGGTACTCCTGGGAAAAATGCGGTTATCGCGCCATGGTTGACGAGCGGGGCGTCCGGCTCGAGGAGCTTAATACCGACGAGGATTCCCGCATCGTCGAAGTCGCGGACGGACAGGTCTTTGAGCGCTACCCGATCTATCGCGAAGTAACGGATTGCGCCTTCTTTTTAAACGCTCCGCTGGCCAAATGCCACAACCTGGGTTGCACGACCTTGTCGATCAAGAATCTCATGGGCATTATCGCCAAACCGGAGAGGCATCTGTGCGCGGTGCAGGAGGTGGACAAAGGCTTTACGGAAGAAGAGCTCTATCGGGTCACCGAGACCGGCTACAGTCTCTTCGAGGATCGCTTCTACCACAAGCTATGCGATTTGCTGGTGGCGCTGCGCGGTCTGCAGATCCCGCGGATTAGCGTCGTCGATGGGCTGATTGGCCGCGATGGCACTGCCTTTAACGAAGGGGACAATTATCCGCTCGGCTGGTCCGTCGCCGGGGTCAACGAAGTGCATGTAGATACGGTGGCCACCTATCTGATGGGGCTCGACCCGCTAGAGACGCCCTACCTGCAATTTGCCCGCGATCGCGGATTGGGCACCATTGATATCGATGAGATCGAAGTTGTCGATTTGGCCAACAGCGCGGTATTGGCCGCAGACGCATTGGCGCAACTGCGGTCGGGCGAGGTGTTGATGCCCGTCGCCCGGTTCAGGCAGGAAGACGGGCCGGCCGGCTATTACAAGCGCTTCCGCACCGACGGTTCGGCAGTACCCTGGCAGCTCGACAAGGTCAACGATCAGCGCCGAGCGGACGGGCTGGAACCGGTCTCCTACGAGTCGGCCGATGTCTGAACAGACGCTGCGCGGCTGTCAGCGGGAGGTCGATGAGTGGATCAAGACCATCGGGGTGCGCTATTTCTCCGAGTTGACCAATACCGCGGTGCTGATGGAGGAAGTCGGCGAGTTGGCGCGATTGATGGCGCGCATTTACGGCGAACAGAGTTTTAAGGACGGAGAGGAGACCGATCTCGGGATGGAGATGGCAGACGTGCTTTTTGTGCTCGTTTGCCTCGCCAATCAGACGGGGGTCGATTTGCAGGAATCCTTCGAGCGGGCGATGGACAAGAAGACCAAGCGCGATCGCCTGCGCCACGTGGAAAATCCCAAATTAAAATCGTGAAATCGTATGGCCCCTGGTTGCTGGTGTTGTTGGTCGGGCTGGGATGTGGGCCGGGAGCAGAGACGGACGGGGGACAGCCTGTATCCGATACCGCAGTTGATCCGCAACCTGCGCGTCACAGGCGGGTGTCGGTCGGCGAGTTGGTCGTTGGCACGTGGTTGCCGGCGGGGCTAGACAGCTATCGTTTTAGCGCGCAAGACCAGGTGCTCTTAGCCGGGTTGGGGCTCAATCAGATCGAGTGGTTGCAGCGCGGCGAATTCGACGGGG
>DQLG01000821.1 GCA_015660315.1 Candidatus Latescibacterota bacterium | reverse complement strand
GTAAAGGTCGTGCGGCCGTCGGAGACCATCACGCGAAATTTGAGGAAGGGGTCACCGCTAGCCGCGAAGCGCACCACTATCCGCTCTGCGACGACCACTCGCCCTAAATCGATATCAACCCACCAATCGGCGACCGGCCGTTCCAGCTCAGGCTGCCAATAGGTTGTTTCGTCGCCGTCTATGACAAACGGAGCCTGCTCTATATTAGAACCGGCCGCGTCGATCCCGCCGGTAAGCGTGTCACCCTCGCTGACATAGCGAAACTGCCCGGCGTTGAGCACCGCGTTGATATCGCGCCGCATAAAACGCGGTTCTACCGTACCGTCAGCGCGGATGATAGATGTGCCCCTAGGCACCGTCCAATCCTGCCAATGGCCGGCGCGGCTGACCTCAACCCGGTCGCCGAGCAGACGGTAGCCCTGCGCCGCCGCATCACCGCCGAAGGCCCAAAGCCAAAAGATTAAAAATCTAATTATGCCAGCCATTGCTCTTTTTCAATACTCATTCAGAATGCCTGTATCCAACCAACCTGAGAAACCACATCTATTATATAAGATGCATATAGTGAATATTTCATAGCACTTTTTTCATCGACGCGGTTGACGGACCCACACCCTATCTCTACTATCGCATAACTATGATCGCCGAATTTCATTTTGACGACCTGACCGGCCTGGCACCGGCCTATGAGCGCGACGGCGTCGCCATCATCCGCAATGTGCTCGATTCCGCGTTCGTCGCCGAGCTGGATCAGCATCTCGACTGGCTGATCGCGCGCCATCCCGAACTCAGACCCGAAAGCCTTGGGCACCATCTGATCGCCAACGACCCCTTCTGGGTCCGCTTCCTCAGCGACAAACGCCTGCTCGACTTGGTACAGGTCCTGGTCGGCCCGGACATCGCTTTTTTTGCCGCGGACTATATCGCTAAACCACCGCGCGACGGCCGGGCCATTCTCTGGCATCAGGACGCCAACTACTGGCCCTTGCTGCCGATGGAAGTCTTCACCGTGTGGTTCGCCGTCTCCCATGCCGGAGCGCTTCGGCCGCACCCAACCCGGTAGGGTCCACCCACGTCGACGACCGCCACCGCTGCGTCTACCCCCTCCGACCGCTCCACCGTGCTCGTTGCCATCGAAGCTGAGGAACGGGCTTATCGGCTATGGCGAAGCCCACGCCCCCGTCGCACCGCGCGTGGTCCACACCATGGGTTTTACCGCCGAGGTCATCGCCGGGCTCGATATCGCGCTGTGGGATTTATTGGGGAAATACCGCCAAGAGCCGGTCTGGAGATTATTGGGCGGCGCCTACCGGCAGACCTTGCCCGTCTATTCCTCGGGCATACCCGGCGACACCAGTGAAAAATAGGTGCAACAGCTCGAAGATATCCTTGCCTGCAGCTTTACCACCGCCAAGTGCGGCAGCGGCAACGGCAGCCTACAAATGCAAATGGACCTACTCACCCGTATTCTGCTAGCCCTGTTCTTTTTGCTACTCATGATCCCGGCATGACCATCGAGCACGCGCAACCTGCCCTTCCGGTTCCTCGTCGGTCTGTTGGTCGTCGAGTCGTATCACTTTCTGACCGGGCGCTTCCTGTAATCGACGTCACTCCTACTCATCGCGATCCGCGCAACGCGTCGGTCGAACACGCGAAGATGGCTCCTTGCTGCCCAAGCTGCGGTAAAATGAAAATCGTTCCGCCAAGACCTACCCCTAGGGAACCCAACTCGCGAAATACTCCGGTGCCCACTTTCGCGTCAGTAGAAAAGATCGCTCGCTCAAACACCCATGCGCCGGACCCTTCTCGGCCTGGACCCACTCTTCTGCACTATCAAATGTCGCAAACTCCGCCAACCACACGTGATGCCAATCCGCCCGCGGCGCGATCAGCTTAAAACACTCGAGTCGCATCAAGCCATGCTCTTCGCAAAAAGTCCTCATCGCCTCCACATACGCATCCGTCACCGACTTCTCCCCCGCGACTTGACCCGCCTCCCCCTGCTCAAAAAGCACCGCCACCACACTCCCCCGATCGACATCCAACCTCGGTACCTGATGTGCATCGCCTGGCAACGGGGTAGCCGGTAGGACACCCTTCGCCCAATCCGCACAGTATTCGGGCAACCCACCCCGCGCCAAATAATACTCGTAATACCCGTACCGCCCATAAGACGGCGCCATCTCCGCCTCGATCCATGCCTCAGCCCCCACCAACTCCGGAAATTCAATCACCCAAAATCGCTCATACGCTCCCTGCGGCGCCATCAATCGAAACCCTTCCATCCGCCGCATCCCATGCTTTTTTGCAATCGCCAACATCAAGTCGACATGCTCCTGCTCGTAAGCCTGCCGCCGCGCGGGCGACAACCGATGCCAACTCGCCAATCGCCCGCCTTTAAACAACACCGTAACCGCACCATCTCTAACCATCACACGCTC
This sequence comes from Candidatus Latescibacterota bacterium, assembly GCA_015660315.1. Lineage (GTDB taxonomy): Bacteria > Latescibacterota > UBA2968 > UBA8231 > UBA8231. The sequence goes on along the minus strand of DQLG01000821.1, from coordinate 149 downwards.
CTTCCTTTGCGCCCCAACCTATTAAAATTGCCAAAGGGGGTCCACTTCCTTATACAATAAGACGCAGGTTGAGATCTATATTCTTATTCCCCAACATTAACCTTCAGATGATCCACAACTTATAGCCTTGATCCCAAGCTACCAGAGGG
>DQLG01000347.1 GCA_015660315.1 Candidatus Latescibacterota bacterium | reverse complement strand
TGCGTGCCGACGCGACCGCCGCCAGTGTCCATCTCGACGATGACGCGGATCGTACAACCGGCAGCGGTGGCGGCCTGTGACAGCCCGGTGACGGTGGCGCTGGAATCGGCGGCGACGGTGATGGTGCTTTGGCCGCCTAACACCAGGCGAGTCAGGCGTGTAAGCTTGGCTTTGCCGACGATATTGTAGGGGATCAGGATGTCTTCGATGCCCCCGGCGGCCATCGCTTCGGCCTCGCCGAGTTTCTGGCTGACAATACCGATGGCGCCGGCGGCGACCTGCTTGCGGGCGATGGCGGGTGTCTTGTGGGTTTTGGTGTGCACGCGGAGGGGTATTTCGAGCCGATTACAGGTCTTTTGCAGATCGTCGATATTTTTTTCCAGCACGTCGAGATCAATGCAAAGGGCGGGGGTGTCGAGTTCGGTTAAGTGCATGGGCTCAGGTCCTTCCGGTAAAGAGGTTCATATACTGCGCGGCGGTCTGCTGCCAGGTGTATTCGCGCTCGATATAGGCGCGGCTGCGGCGACCTTCCTCGGCTTGCTGCGCGGGGCTCATGGCAAGGAAGTTGTGGATCTGGTCGGCGAAAGCGGCGTAGTCCTCGGGCTCGATCAGGTAACCGCCTTCGCGCACGCTTTCGGGCAGCGCGTCGACGGCGAAGGCGACAACGGGTGTGCCGGCGTACATGCATTCGAGCTGAGTCTGGCCGAAGCCTTCGACATCGCCGGGCACGCGGATATTGGGCATTAGGAAGAGATCGCAACAGGCGCGCAGCATGGCCAATTCATCGTCTGGGATGAGGCCGAGCAGGGTGACGCGGTCTTCTATGCCCAACTCGCGGCGTCGCGTCGCGATGCGGTCGGTTTCAAGGTTTCGGCCGCCGCCAATAAAGAGGTGGATATCCTCATCTAAAAGAGGCATGCCTTTTTCGAGGAATTCGACCATGCCCTTGCGACGGACCTGGCGGCCGAAGAATAGCAGGGTGCGGTCCTGCCCGAAGCGCAGTTCGTGTTTTTCTTCAAAGCGCGCCTGTATTGGTGCTCGTTCATCTTCGCTTAAGATGCGCGGTTCGACGCCGAGGTAAATCGTTTCGATTTTAGTTTCGGGCACGCCGGCGTCGGCGACGATTTGGCGGCTGTTCTGACTGATGACGACGACCTGTTCGCAGGCGCGGGCGCCGGCGTGCATCAGCGCGCGAGCGATTGGATTCTTATAGGTCATTTCCAGGCCGTAGACGGTGAGGATAAAGCGCGCTGGGCCGAGCGGGCGCAGTAGTGGGGCCAGCGACCCGGCGACCCCGTCGGCGAAGTAGACGGCATCGACGCGGCGGAACAGCACCGCCCAGAAGGCGATCCAGAAGCAATAGGGGATAAACCAGGCTAGGTGCACAAGCGAAGTGCGGCCGTTGGCGATGAGGCGCACATCGCTCTGTGTTTTAAGTCGCGTGTAGAGTTCGTAGCAGTGGGTCTCGATGCCGCCGATATGGGGCGGGTAGCGGCGGGCAAGGAAGAGGATGCGGGTGGGTTTGGCCATAGGTTCTTGTTGGATTGGGTGGCGGGCCGACTGGAGTAATTTGCACTCCCTGCCCGAAGAGCGCCACTGGTAAATAGAAAAGCCGGCCATCGCCTGGGTGGGCGACGACCGGCTTTTCTATACGTGCTCGAAGCTATGATTTTATCGCCGAAATTAGGCCAGGTCGAAGCGATCGAGGTTCATGACTTTGTCCCACGCAGCGACGAAATCGCGCACGAAGCTCTGCTGCGCGTCGTCACAGGCGTAGGCTTCGGCGATGGCCCGCAATTGCGAATTCGACCCGAAGAGGAGATCAACGGCGGTTCCGGTCCACTTGACCTCGCCGGTGGCGCGGCACCGTCCCTCAAACACGTCCTCGGCGGCGGACGTCGCTTTCCACTCTGTGCTCATGTCGAGCAGGTTCACGAAGAAGTCGTTCGTCAGCGTCTCGGCCTTGTCGGTGAAGGCGCCGAATCCGGACTGTCCGGTGTTGGCATTCAGCGCGCGCATGCCGCCGACGAGAACCGTCATCTCAGGCGCGGATAGCGTTAGTCGGTGCGCCTGGTCCACTAGCAGCTGCTCCGGCCGGTCGACCTGATCCTTGGCGAGGTAGTTGCGGAACCCGTCTGCCTTCGGCTCGAGCACGGCGAAGGAGTCCGCGTCGGTCTGATCCTCGGACGCGTCAGTGCGGCCGGGCGAGAAAGGAACCTGCACGTCGTGGCCGGCGTCCTTCGCCGCCTTCTCGACGGCGGCGCACCCGCCCAGCACAATCACGTCGGCCAAAGACACCGTCGTGCCCGAGCTGTTGAAGTCCGCCTGTACCTTCTCGAGTGTCTGTAGCGCCTTGCCGAGCTCGGCGGGGTTGTTGGCCGCCCAGTCCTTTTGCGGCGCCAGGCGAATACGTGCGCCGTTGGCTCCGCCGCGCTTGTCTGTGCCGCGGAAGGTTGCCGCTGAGGCCCAGGCGGTTGAGGTCAGTTGGGAGACGGACAGACCGCTGGCGAGGATCTTCTCCTTGAGATCGGCGATATCTGCATCGTCGATCGACTGCTGAGCGCCGGCGGGGACGGGGTCCTGCCAGACCAGCTCCTCGGACGGAACTTCCGAACCGAGATAGCGCGCGAGTGGTCCCATGTCGCGGTGCGTCAGCTTGAACCAAGCCCGGGCGAAGGCATCAGCGAACTGGTCCGGATTCTCGAGAAAGCGCCGCGAGATCTTCTCGTAGGCCGGGTCTTCGCGCAGCGCGAGGTCGGTGGTGAGCATGATGGGAAGGTGCTTCTTCGACGGATCGTGCGCATCCGGCACGGTGGCCGCGGCTGAATCGGTCGGGACCCACTGCTGCGCGCCGGCGGGGCTCTTGGTCAGCTCCCAGTCGTATTTGAACATCGTCTCGAAGAAGCTGTTGTCCCACTGGATCGGGGTCGAGGTCCAGGCACCCTCTAACCCACTGGTGATGGTGTCGCCTCCCTTGCCGCTGCCGTGGCTATTTTTCCAACCGAAGCCCTGCTGCTCGAGGCTGGCGCCCTCGGGCTCGGGGCCGACATTGGCCGCATCGCCGGCGCCATGAGCCTTGCCGAAGGTGTGTCCACCAGCGATCAGGGCCACTGTTTCTTCGTCGTCCATGGCCATGCGGGCGAAGGTCTCGCGAATATCACGTGCAGCCTTCAGGGGGGCCGGTTCGCCATTAGGCCCCTCGGGATTGACGTAGATCAGGCCCATCTGCACCGCGCCGAGGGGATTGTCGAGTTCGCGGTCGCCTTTGTAGCGTTCGTCGCCGAGCCATTCGCCCTCGATGCCCCAGTTGACGTCCTCTTCTGGCTCCCAGACGTCTTCGCGGCCGCCGGCGAAGCCGAAGGTCTCGAAGCCCATTGATTCGAGGGCGACATTGCCGGTGAGGACCATCAGATCGGCCCACGAGAGTTTGCGACCGTACTGCTGTTTCACCGGCCAGAGCAGCCGGCGCGCCTTGTCGAGGTTGCCGTTGTCGGGCCAACTGTTGAGGGGCGCGAAGCGCAACTGACCGGCACCCGCACCGCCGCGGCCGTCGCCGATGCGATATGTGCCGGCGGCATGCCACGTCATGCGGATGAAGAACGGGCCGTAGTGGCCATAATCGGCGGGCCACCAGTCCTGCGAATCCGTCATGACCTGCTCGACGTCCTTTTTTACTGTGGCGAGATCGAGGCTCTTGAATTCCTCGGCGTAATCGAATTCCCCACCCATCGGATCGGCCGAGGGGGGATTTTGATGGAGGATCTTCAGGTTCAGCTGATTCGGCCACCAGTCCTTGTTCGACCGGTCACTCATCGACGTATTAGCGCCCGAGAACGGACACTTGCCTGTGCTGCCGTTTTGTTCAGTCATAACTGCTCCTTGCAATGAGTAAGTGATGTAGTGTATTAAAGTGAACTGCTATATTATGGGTGCGTTGAGCGGCTCCAGCCCGAGTTTTTGGTGGCGGCAGTCGGCGCAGTAGCCGACGAATTCGACGTTAACGTGCACGACTTCGAAAGCCTGCGGAGTCCCGTGTGGCGTGGCGTCGTGGGGGGCGTCCCACACGCCGTCGCAGCCAATGCAGCGGTAGTGCGCGTGGTCTTTCACGGCGGCGTCGTAGCGGGCCGAGGAGGCCCCGCGCTGAATGCGGTTGACCAGCCCGACGTCGACGAGCGAGTCGACCGCCTTGTAGATTGTCGCCAGGCTGATATTGGGCAGCCGGTGGCGCACCGAGAGGTGGATAGTTTCGGCGGTCGGGTGCGCGTCTGTCGACAGCAAATACTGGTAGACCGCGGTGCGTTGTTTGGTCACGCGATAGCCGGCGTTGCGCAAGCGGGTTTCAACTGTCTGTGTCATTATGATGCAAGATCTCTCTATCATTCGATTTGACAATAGAGGATATCGGCTTGCCGATTCCTTGTCAAGAATGATTCTTGATAGTATTGATTACAATATAAATTTTATGTAGATGAGCCAGATTTGAGTGCCTTGCAGCACGCTGGGCACCTGCCTATTTTGACCCGGGCTGGGATTAAATGCACCTTTAACCCAAGGACAATAAATATGAGAATAGGACTTATTTTACAACCGTTTACGGACGAAAACATGCGTTTGGCGGCGCAATTGGGTGCCACGGAAGTGGTGACCCACATGCCCGCCGGTGACTACGCCGATCTGGCTTTGCTCAAAAGTCGGGTGGGGGACATGGGTTTAGAACTCAATGTGCTGGAAGGACTGGTACCGATGAACGAGGCGGTGATGGGCACCGCAGGGCGCGATGCCGAGATTGAGGCGTTCAAACGGGGTCTCGATAAGATGGGGGCCGCCGGGATTTCCGTGCTTTGTTACAACTTTATGTGGTGGACACCGGGGCTGGGTGTGGTGCGCACCTCGATGACGACGCGCGATCGCGGTGGGGCCTGGGTAAGCAGTTTTGACGCCGAGCAGATCGCGGATGCGCCGCCGGTCGAGGGGGCGATTGCCGATGACGAACGCATGTGGGAGCATCTCGAATACTTTCTCAAGCGGATCGTCCCCGCCGCCGAAGAAGCCGGGGTCAAGCTGGCGATGCACCCGGACGATCCGCCGGTCTCGCTTAGGGGCCAGGCGCGTATTATGCGCAGTGTCGAAAATTTCGAGCGCTTGTTGCAAGTGGTCGACAGCCCCTGCAATGGTATCACGTTCTGCCAGGGGTGTTTTTCGGAGATGGGTGCGGATATTCCCGAGACGATCCGGCACTTCGGCGACAAAATCCACTTTGTGCACTTCCGCGACGTGGCCGGAACGGTGCCGAATTTCAGGGAGACCTTCCACGATAATGGCAAGACCGATATGCATGCGGCGATGGCGGCGTATCGGGATATCGGCTACGAGGGGGTGATGCGGCCGGATCACGCGCCTTTTTTAGAGGGCGCGGGAGACGAAGGGGATCCGTCGGGGTATACAATGTTGGGGAAGGTTTTTGCGGTGGGGTATATGCGGGGGTTGCTTGAGACCGTGATGAAGGAGCAGCAGTAATAGTGGGCTGGAAGACTGTGTTTTGCGCTGTTGATAAGTAACGCGCAATAGTGGCTGAGGAGGTGCGTCTCAGGCTGCGGGTTTGCGGCTGTGCTTTTTTATTGGAGAAGGTATTTGAGTTTGATCAGGGGGAAGGTTCGTAGTGTAAGTGTGCTTCTTATCGGGAATGGAGTTTGATTCGGCGGGCACCCCCTCCGCCGCGCTCTGCGAAACTAAGGCTTAATGAGGAGTCGGCCAGGATTGTCTTGCGTGACTTCGCCTATCAGTGCGGCGGCAGCTACGCCTTTTTGACGGAGGTTTTTTAGCAGGGCATCGGCGTCATCGGCGGCGACGGCCATCAGCAGGCCGCCGGAGGTTTGCGCGTCGAAGAGCAGATTGGCGCGGGCCTCATCGACGCCGTCGGCGATGGTCACTTTGGATTCGAGGAAGATTTGGTTGTCGCGGGAGCCGCCGCCCAGGCCTTTGGCGGCCAGATCTAAGCTGTGCACGAAGGTCGGGACTTTGCCCGCATGGAAAATCAGGCCGGTCTCGCTGCCTTCGGCCATTTCGGCGGCGTGCCCCAAGAGGCCGAAACCAGTGATATCGGTACAGGCGTGCACCGGGAAATCGGGCAAGACTTCAGCGGCGGCTTTGTTCAGCGTAGTCATTGATTCGACCGCTTCCGCTATATCTGTTTCGGTCAGTTGATCGGCTTTGAAAGCGTTGGCGATTAGGCCGGTGCCCAGTTTTTTTGTTAAGATCAGGCGGTCACCGGGGCGGGCGCCGGCGTTGGTGTAGATGCGATCGGGATGGATCATACCGGTGATGGCGAGACCGTATTTTAGCTCCGGGTCCTGCACGGTGTGCCCGCCGACGAGGGTGCAGCCGGCCTCGTCGAC
>DQLG01000793.1 GCA_015660315.1 Candidatus Latescibacterota bacterium | reverse complement strand
TTGTGCCGCTCCATCAGGGGATTCTGACCAATAAATACCTCGACGGGATTCCTGCCGATTCACGCGCGGCCAGGCCAGAGGGAACTTTGCAGGAGGAGGCGGTTAAGCCGGAGGTCGTCAACAAGGTGCGGCAATTGAACCAGATCGCCAAGCAACGCGGCCAGAGCATGGCGCAGATGGCACTGCTGTGGGTGCTCAGGGACGAGCGGGTGACGAGCGCTTTGATCGGTGCGAGCCGGCCAGAACAGATCGCAGAGAATGTCGCTGCATTGCAACAGGCGGATTTTTCCGCAGAGGAGTTGGCGAAGATCGAGGGGATTTTGGCGGGGTAGATAGGGGTTTTTGCACATAAGAAAGTAAAAAACGAACCGCATGGCGCGGCGAGGGCAATATCCTCGTCGCGCTTTTTATTTTGCCGCCAACCCCGCAATGCGTCGCACGCTGGAGTAATGGATCGCGATCGAAAGGGGATATTGCGCTTCTTTCTCTTTTGTGCTGGAGGAGTCGGATGGGTAGCTCTCGCTGAAAATCGCTGGACCGGGTGGCATCAAGGCGTCGCCTTTGCGCGAACGAGTCGATCGCAGCGCTGCGTCTCAGGCGAGATGTAGGAGCCTCGAAGTGGCAGCGCTGGGCCAAGTCGGGGGCGGCAGTCGCGATTGTGTTGCTGGTGGTTTGTGAGCTGCCGTTGTTATTGGTGGTGCTTAGTCTCGGCGGCGCGGCGATGAGTGTGGAGCGCCGGCGCAGGGGTTGTGCACTGGGCTGAAGCTTTGTGTTTGGGGGTGAGTCCATTGGCCGTCGAGTAAAAGAGTACAGAACTGGTGCTTATGGTTGTTTCCTATTGGGGGCTAATTGACGAAGCCTGCATGTCTTGTTTGCGCTTTAAGCGAATAGGTCCTGCAGCACTTCAGCGGTCTTGTCGACGACCATGGCCAATGCCTCGGGTGCCAGCTTGCTCCAGAAGCGCGTTTCTACTTCGTGGCCGCCGCGCGGGAAAGCTTCGGGGATCGGTAGGTAGCCGCTGTACATATTGCAGCAATGGGCGACCAGAGTGCGGTAGGCGGGTGAGGCCATCTTGATTTGCAGTTGGCCTTCTACAAAGGGCTCGCCCGCCAGGCCGACGAGCGCCGCGCGGCCGATGCGGAAGGCTTGGATTTCGTATTGCAGCTTCTTTTCGCGCTGTTGCTGCAAGTGCACGCTGACGATCGAGGCGGCGAGTATCCATTCGCTGTCGATGACTTTGGTGCCGACGGCGACCGGCGACCCGCCTTCATAACCTTGATAGGCGTTGTCCACGTTCCAGGTCGGTTCGGGGTGTTCGGCGAGCAGCGCCTGCGCCTTGGCCAATAGCTCGGGTTCGACCTCGCGGATGGGGATCGGCAGACGGCAGCTTTGCGCGATCAGTTGCTCGTCTTCTTCGATATCGGTTTGTTCGAGCACGTGTTGCGTGACTTCGGCCAGGCGCCGGCCCATCAGTCGGTGGTCGGGTTTGTATTCGGGGTCAAAGGGGTTCCAGGGGTTGATATTGCCACAGCAGCCATTGGCGACGAGAGCGATGCTATTGGGGTGCCGTTGCTCCATTTCCGTCGCCCAGGCGCCCGGCCAGTCGGAAGAAATAACCGCTTGCGGAAAGACATTGACGGGGTGCCCTGTGTGGTGCAGGAGCAGCGCGATGGGGCGGGCGGATTGGCCTTGTATGCAGACGACGCCAACCTCGGGATCGGTCGGCCCTTCGAGATAGCGGATATAAGTTGGTCCTAAGGGCTCGGGCCAGTTCGGTCCGGGCATGCGCACGCTGCCATCGTCGGTGACGGCCCGGCGGTTGAACTGAATGCGGCCTTCGATGCCGCTGCCGATACGCAGGCGGGCGGGTTCGAGGCGGGTGTTGGCTTCGGTGACGGCAGCGACGATGCGTTGGCTGGCGAATTCGGCGTAGTGCGCAACACCACCGGCTAGCCACTCGATACCTTCGGGCATCGGAGGGAAATCTTTATCGTACATAAACGAGCCGAGCGCCGGGGCGGCGTGCACTTGGGTAGCGTGTACCATGATCGCTTCTGGGGCAATGTCGCAGACGCTGGCGATTTGCGCGCGGATCTTCTGTGCCACGTCTTCGGTCACGATGGTTACGTCGAGGCTAATAAAGCAGAGCTTCTGGCCCGCTTGTTCGAGGATCACCGCGCGTGCGTAAAGCGGCGAGTCGACGTATTTGCCTGGGCGAAACCAGCCGACTTCGCCGGCGAGTGAGACATCGCGTTCGGGGGTGATCTCGGTGCGGGCGGCACCGGCATGCAGTGATCCCATTCTCATGGCCGTATCCTTTGATTCATGTGGGGCTCTCCCGCGGTCTTGCCGGTGTAGCGGACAACGCTTAACTCGCCGCAAAGGGCGGTTCGGGTGGCGCTTGGCCGACGGCCGACTCGCCCGCGAGCAGGAAGGGTTCGGCGTTGCCCCAGAGTTTGCTGCTGTCGGCAGAGGTCATCGGCTCGCAGGAGTATTGCGCGAGATAGACACGGCGCATTTTGTCGGTGGTGTTGGTGCCGCTGGAATGGAAGTTATAACTGGAGAAGACCGCAATACTGCCGGCCGGGGCGATGATCGGGATACCGGGGTCGCTGCCAAAATAGCCGATTTTGTCGCCACTTGCTTCGTCGCGGATATGCTGGACCCAGGTGCGGATCCCTGAGCGCGAAAAGGGCAATAGGTGTACAGTCCCGTTGGCCTCGGACATGTCGTCGAGCGCGCACCAGCAGGTGAGGTAGGGTTTGTGCTCGGGGTAGCCGACGTAACCGGAATCTTGGTGCCAGGAGAATTCCTTGCCGGCTTCGGCGCCTTTAACGACGTATTGCTCCCAGAACAGATACACGTCATCGCCTAGCGTGGCTTGGCAGACTTCGGCCATCAGATCACTGAAGAGAAATTCGCGTAGGCTCGGCTGGTCACGGAAACAATTGGAGACAAAGTAGCGGCTGTTGCGGTGATTGAGGCCGAGGTGGTCGGTGCCTTCGGCGTCCATTTTAGCATTGGCTTTGTCGATAAAGGCCTGGCATTCGCCGCGCAGCAGTTCGATGTGTTGCTCGGAGATCGCGCTTTCTAAGATGAAATAGCCTTCTTCTTTGAATTGTTGTTTCTGTTCTTCGGTGACGACGGGCATGGTGGCTCCTGATTGGATTTCTTTGGCATCGCCGGTGGGCGGCTGCGCGACAGGCCCCGCAGCCTTGGCGGGCCTGGGGGAATTTGATGTAATAGTGATAGGGAGATTGAAGGGGAAGCGCAAGTCGCGTGGAGGGGTGGTTATTGCATTTAAGTTAACAGTGCGGTCAACCTGACTTTTGGCCACAGAATAATATGTGTTTTATCGGTGAAAAATAGCAATCATCTTCGCTTTCTTTTTTGCTAGACGTTGGCCCAGTATTTTGCGTGTCTCGATCCAAGCAGATCAGGTCGCGACATGCTCGATATTTGGCGCGCGCCGGATCTGCTGCCTCGACCTGATTTTCACGGTATCTCAACGCCTGCACGAACGCGATACCTATCCGGGGACGGGGATCGGGTTTGGCTATTTGTCGCCAGATCTGCGAACGGCATCAGGGGTCCATCACGGCGTGTTTGGCCCTAGATGAGGGCGCCACGTTTATTGTGGCATTGCCAGTGACGCAGGAAAAATAAATGGGCAATTCGGCGGCGATTATTTTTGTGGGCAGCCTGCTCGAAACCGCGTACATTGCTCGATTTAGAGCAGACTGTAATACACTTCGGTGGATTCTCGCTCAGACGGCGAAGGCGAAGGCGAGTACCGCTCAGGGGCGGACTGGCAAGCGATTGCTCCACTGGTGCACTTCCCATTGCACCGAACCTTTGCTTAGCTGTCTCAAGCGCAGATGCGTCTTGTTATTTGTACCGTGCCCACATTTTTTGTAAATATCTAAATATTATTGCAAAGGCCCTCATGACTTCCAAGCAACCCATCGCTCCGACAACAAACAACCGCCTGTTTTTTTTCGACAATGTGCGTTATATCGTCATTATCTGGGTGACGATCTTTCACGTTGCATCTGGCCTGTCGGGCAATCAAGAATTCATCCGCGACTCCAATTCGAGCCCATTCTTTTTTATTTTTGGAGCTTATTCCGTCACGGTGATGATGGCGATCATGTTTTTTGCCGCCGGTTATTTTTCGACGACCTCACTGCGCAATCGCAGTACTGGCGCGTTTCTGCAAAACAAATTGCTTCGCCTCGGCCTGCCCTGGGTGGTCGGCGTTTTATTCCTCGGCCCGACGATGCCCTATATGGCGTATTACAGCCGCTCCTTTGCCGGCTTGCAAACCGCCAGCTACTGGGATTTCTGGCAGCGCTATATGGGCAGCATTTTCAGCGATTGGCTATTGCCGATCAACTTTACGGCCAATACAAATTTTCACCAACAACACTTCTGGTTTCTCTCTGTGCTTTTTCTTTTTTTCGTCGTGCACGCCCTGTTGCGCGATGCCCGTCGGCGCTGGGGCTGGCCCGCCACGCGCAGCACCGAGTTGCAGACGATATCACAATTCGCCTTCGCCCGAGTTTTTTTTATCGCCGCAATGGTTGGCGCTCTCGGCATGGCCGGCTCATCGGCTTTAGATCTGCCCAATGGTAACTTCGCCTTTTTCTTTAAACTCAACGTTGGTGAATATGCGCTCTATGGCGCGATTTTCTCCCTCGGCGTTTACGCGCACGCGCGTGGCTGGTATGCTAATGGCCAGGCGCCGGGATGGAAGGCGGCCGGACTGCTCTTTGCCTGCATTCTCTTTTTTGCAGGCTGTGCTGCGACCGTATTTCTCACGCTTGGGCCGGAATCGTCGCTGCTCTTTTCTTTTGCTGTACCCGCCGCGATGTTGCTCAATTTGCTCTCGGTGCTGGGTTTCACTTCCATCATCTACCGCTACATGAACAAATCGTCGGAGACCAATGCCAACTTTGCCGCCAACTCCTACTATGTCTACATCCTGCAATATCCGGTCGTGCTCGTCTTCCGCCTGATGACGTTCCAATGGGAGATTTCGGCCTTTGTCAAATTTGCCGTGGTGTCCATTCCCGCGCTCGTGGTTAGCTACCTCATCAGCGAGTATCTCATCCGTCGACAACCGCGCCTGTCGATCACTGCCGCCGTTGTTCTACACGTAGGCCTCTGCCTTTTTAGCCTACCGCGCACTTCTTTTTCCCACCAACTGCTCGATCGCCAACCGCAAATGCACGGCGTAATTCCCGCAGCGGCCGAACCGATCCCCTTAATGGAAGTAAAGACTGGTAGTCCAAACTGGGACCCGGATCCTGCTAGCGTCGCCTGGCAAGATGGCAGACTGTATTATGGCTCTCAGAATGGCCTGCAAATGATGGGCGCAGAAGGCGAATGGGAAATGTTGGACGAAACGCTGCAAATCAACAAACTTGCCCCGCTGGGGAACAACCGACTAGCAGTAGGAAGCACTAATGCATTAGCTATTTGGGATGTTGAACAAAGAGCTATGCAGATTGAAAAAGAGATCGACGATGGCACCCTCGACGAAATTACTTCCGACGGTGGCGGTGGTTTATTTTACACCGTAATCGCCGAAGACAAACCCGCGACGCTGACGCATCAAAATAGCAAGGGTCAGATACAAACAACAGAACAGCCGGTCGCCGGTGCCGGAGCGCTAGGCAATGACGGCCAGACCTTGTTTTGGACCGCGGACGGAGAGCTAACCCTCCAGGCATTTGCGCTGGATAGCGAACACCAGCCCACGGATGCCCGTGCTTTTGCTGAGATATTTATGGCCGACGGTAAATACGGCCGCCAGCGCCCCGACCGTATGCAGCACACCGCCAGCGGATTGACCGTTGACCGCGATGGCCGGCTTTTTTTGCTCAATCGTGTTGGTCTGCAGGTTTTTGATCCGGAGGGCCAACTGCTAGGTGTGGTGCAATTCCCCGAGCAGCCTTTCGATTGCATCTTTGGCGGTCAGGGTTTTTCGACGCTCTATGTCGCCACTGCTAAGCAAGTCTACGCACTATCGACG
>DQLG01000479.1 GCA_015660315.1 Candidatus Latescibacterota bacterium | reverse complement strand
TGGGCTGGTCAATAACGCCACCGCTAACCCATCGAGGGTAAGCGTCGCGGCGGTGATTTGCCCTACCGTGGTCGCAAAGACCACCACGGTGCTGTCGCGAACAGGTTTATTGCCCTGCTTGACCGTAGCCCAGATTTCCGCCTGGGCAGTACTGTCTTCAATCGATACTCGATCGGGAAAGGCTGACAGTTCCAAGGTCAGCGTGCTCTGTGACGAACTGGTTGGGGCGACCGAAAAAGCGCAACTGCCTACCCATAGTGCAATAATTGCCATCGCTACACAGCATCGGCCCCATAGTGCAAATAGTCTCATGGCAGAAAGTCCGGTGGCACCCAAGAAAATTCCCCCGCCATCGCCGCCAGCATATTCCCCACCAAGTCATCGAGCGCTTGTTCCTCCACCCCTTGCACCTCCACCGCCGAAGCACTGGAGGTTATATCGCGCCTGTCTCCGGAGAGCAGACGCACTCCCTTACGCATTTTTCCCGTCCCCTTCACTTCCTGATTATGCGCCTTCATTTCAGTCTTAGTGCTGTCGAATTCCAATACTCGGAAACGCAGGCCGACTTCCACTTGAGCTTCGGGTAATTTAACGACATATGGTACATTCAATCCCGCAAAACGGTCAACATCGAACTTAGACACCGCACCGGTGACAACGATGTCGATCCCCAGTTTCATCGCCAATTCAAGGGCTTGGCGCGGCTTGAGAAAGCCTTTGTTCGGCACGTCGGCGTAGCGCATAATGTCTACGACCTGCAAACTATCGTGCGGTTCGAGGCGGGTTTTAATCTTCTCGACAATACGCTGACCGGCGCCATATTCTTCAAAACCCTCAAAATTGACGATCGCCAGGCGCAAAGCCTGTGAGGGCTCATAGAATCTTTTTGGCAGCAATACCGGCTCGTAGACCTCCTGCCGCCAGGCCAACCGGCGGCGACCGGACATAAAACCGTGCATCCGCAGCCCAAAAGTAAAAGACGCATCCGTCGGATGATCCAACAGGCCAAACTCTCTATTGAGCTCCAATTCAACCCCCCTAAATAGGCTGATCCGCGTACCGAACTTTAGAATGCCGGCCGCCCACGCCCGTTGGGTAAAAGCCACTCGGGACTGATACTCAACATTGAAACTCGCCCAACGATTACGGCGGGCAAATTCTAACCCGACCCCATAGACCAATTGCGTAAGCACGTCGAGATTACCCGAGCGATATAGCCCTCCATTCAGATAGAGCGAAACGTAGTTGAAGTGGATATCCATCAACCCTTGCAATCCCACATCGAACGACTCGCTGCTAAAGGCGCGAACCCCGCCGATCGAATCTAGGGCATGCTCGCCTTTATAACCGAGCGGCAAACCGAGCAGTAGCTGATAACCGGTATAAAAATCAGACGGCAACTTCCCCGGCCGCGAGAGCTTGATCCCAAGCACCGGGTCACCCGTTCCGTATTTATTGAGGCCACCGGCCGAGTCTATTAGGAAGGGCACCATGAAATTCAGCTCCAGCGCATCACCGAGACCATATCCGATGCCATATCCGCCGGTATAAATGCTGCCTTCACCCAATTCGGGCACTGTAATCGCATTGGAGCGATTCATAAAGCGCAAGCGAAACCGCCCCTTGCCCAGCGGCTCAGCGCTGTGCACGAGATCCAAGCCCTGTCCCATCGGCGCGCTGATCGCACCATTAATGGGCCGGCGCAGCAAGCTCAAGTTCTGTGCCAATGCCTCCTGGTAGATGCCCAGCAGCGCAACCATTATCGCGATATAAACAATAAAGCGTTTCATCTTAGAATCCGCCGGTAGTTTCCTGTTGCAATTCGAGCGATACCTTGCTTATCTCCTGTAAGAGCTGGCCGGGGTCGTGGAAAGTAAAGGCTCCCTTGAGCAAACGCACCTGGGCGGTGGCGTTGTTGGGGTCTGCCCGGTCAATCGCGCTATAGCGGCCTAGTTGAAAATAGGCTTCGGCTAGCATCAGGCGGATATGGCGGTTATCGATACGGTCGTGACCTAATTCGCGATCACTCTCGTCGATTCTGAAGGCCGAGTTGTACGTTCCGCCGGTCTCTAGAGCCTGTATCGCAAACTGCGCCGTGTCATTATAACGCCCGCTCGCCAACGCCACCCCCGCCCAACCCGCCCACGCGTCGGGGTTGCGGCGATTCAAGCGCGTGGCCTGCTGGAAAGAATTCCACGCGCTTTCCAAGTCCTGCTGGCGGAAAAAAGCCCAGGCGATGCCATTTTGGGCTTCGGATTTTATTTCGTTGAGTATCGCTTCGGACCCCTCGAAGGTCTCGGCCTGTTCCAGGGTCTTGGCAAAAAAGTCGATCGCCCCCTGATAATCCCCCGAATTGTAGTGGACCCAGTCAATCGGCAGGCGGTCGCGCAACTTTTTTTCCTGCTTCTGCAACTCCTGCGGTCCGAGGCCGCTACCTCCACCGCAACCGGCAAAAGCGAAAGCCAGCACGGCCACTTTCGCAATATTCACAAATCGCTTCATCAATATACCTCTTACTTCAACAATGTCATGCTGCGCGTTTGCGCAACAGTATTGGTTTCCATGCGATAAAGATAAACACCCGACCCCATCTTCCGGCCGGCTTGGTCCCGGCCATCCCAGTGGATCTTATGGTGTCCGGCCGACAGCGGCCAATCCAGTAAGACCCGCACCTGCTGCCCGGCAGCGTTGTAGATGAGCAAGCGCACCGGTCCCTGACCGGCGGGTACTAACATAGGGATGGTCGTTTCCGGATTAAAGGGGTTCGGATAATTCGCTTTGAGCTGCGCTTGTTGAGG
>DQLG01000795.1 GCA_015660315.1 Candidatus Latescibacterota bacterium | reverse complement strand
TATCGTTTGCGCCTTAATGTTGCCGGTGAGCGCTTGTCCGGACTGGTGCATTTTGTTGAAGTGCCGGAAGCCTTTCAGCGGCGTTACACGGAAATGCGTTCGGCTAACGATACCATTGCTGCGGGTGGTAGTATTGTAATGGTGTTGGTTTATATCCTGGGTAGCGTGATTGGATTATTCTTTCTTTTACGTCAGCGGTGGGTTATCTGGCGGGCCGCACTGTGCTGGGGGCTTATTGTCGGTGGCCTGCAGGCCCTGGATGTACTTAATGGGCTGCCTCTGAGTTGGATGTACTACGATACTGCATTGACGGAAACGATGCATATCATCCAGCAGCTGATGAGTGCCCTACTAGGTTTCGTTGGCATGACCTTATTATTGACCTTCTCTTTTATGGCGGCTGAGAGTTTATCCCGTCGGGCCTTTCCGCATCATGTGCAACTTTGGCGGCTGTGGTCTACAGATGCGGGTGCCTCGGTAGAAATCCTTGGCCGTACGGTGGGCGGTTATCTGTTGGTTGGTATTATGTTTGCCTTTGTGGTGGGCTTCTACTTTCTCAACAGTCACCTGCTTGGTTGGTGGAATCCCTCTGAGGCCCTGTTTGCGCCTGATGTGCTCGCCGTTTATTTCCCCTGGTTTACATCTATTGCGCGTTCATTACAGGCCGGCTTTTGGGAGGAGTGTCTTTTCCGTGCCGTACCGCTGGCTGGTGCTGCTTTGTTGGGCCAGCGTTTTGGCCGACGGTCGCTGTGGATCGGCGCTGCTTTCCTATTGCAGATCATTGTTTTTGGCGCTGGCCATGCCAATTATCCGGCCCAGCCGGCCTATGCCCGCGTCGTTGAACTGATCATTCCCTCGGCCGTATTTGGTGGGCTGTATCTGGCGTACGGTCTACTACCGGCGATTGTTATGCACTTTGCCTACGATGTCGTGTGGTTTGCGCTACCGCTTTTTGTGTCGACGGCACCGGGTTTGTGGCTCGATCGCAGTCTAGTGGTGCTATTAGCGCTGACGCCGCTGTGGATTGTTTTATTTTGCCGCTGGCGCAGCGGTGCTTGGGGCGTTGTTCCGGCGGCTCTTTTTAACCGAGCCTGGACGCCGCCCGAAGCTGCAGTTATAGTGCCGGATGCTGCTCCGGTTACCCGTACGACAGTTGGGACTGGCAAACTTAAGGAGCGAGCCCGTGTGGTCTTGTTTGTTGGTGGTGTTATTGGTTTGGGGCTGTGGTGGTATACCACACCTTTTACCAGCTTGGCACCGCCCCTGAAGCTTTCTCGTAGTGAGGCTCAGACCCGGGCTGATGCGGCCTTGGTCGAGCGTCAAATTGAGCTGTCGGCGCCCTGGCGTGTATCCAGTACAGTACGCCAAAATCAAGACCAGGGGCATATTTACATTTGGCGTGAAGGCGGCCGGGAAGCGTATGCACAATTGTTGGGTAACTATTTGTCGCCACCTTATTGGAAGGTGCGCTACGCGCGTTTTGACGAAGAAACCGAAGTTGCTGAGCGTGCTGAGGAATATCATGTGATTATCGGTGCTGATGGCCAGATTGTTGAGGTGAGGCACCAATTGCCCGAGGGCCGCCCAGGGGCAACGTTAGAGGAGCCTCAGGCCCGGGCTTTGGCGCAGCAGGTGCTAAGCGAGCGCTTTGCGTTGGAGGCTGAGCAACTCGAAGAGATTTCTGCTAAGCCTCATAAGCGACCCGCTCGGCGTGATTGGACATTTACCTTTCGAGACAGCCTCAATTACCCGCTACCAACAGGTGAAGCACGCCTGAGTGTAGTTATTGCCGGTGATGAAGTAGTCTCAACGGGGCGTTATATTCACGTACCCGAAGAGTGGAGCCGCCAGGAGCGCGAGCGCACCAGCTTTTTGCAGATGTTGAACATGCCTGCCATGGTAGTGGTGATCCTCGGGGCGTTGGCGTTTATCGTCGGGGCCATTGTCAGTTGGAGTCGGGGCCGTTTTGTCGTACCGACATTCCTGCGCTTTTTTATCCTGCTTGGTGTTGCCGGACTACTGGCAATGCTGAATAGTTGGCCCAATACGGAATACAATTATACAACCTCGGAGCCGCTTACCCATCAGATTCCAATGGCTATTGTTGGTGGTATCTTGGGTGCTCTTGTGTTGGGTGGGGTGTTGGCGCTTCTAGCCGGTTTTGCCCATGTGTGGCAGCGCCCGGCGGCACGGGGTGAAACCCCGTCTGTAGTTACCGGTATCGCGTTGGGGACGCTGGTGGCCGGTATAATGAGCGTGCTAGACTATATGACGCCGTCGATGGTTTCTTTTTGGCCCGGTTATGGCGGCACAACGCACTATTTACCGTTGCTTTCTAGCGTGCTGGGACCAATCTCTGGTTATGTTACGATTGCCGTAGCGTTAGTCTTACTGTTTTCTAGTGTGGATCGTCTTACCGACGGCTGGACTCGCCGCCGCAGTCTGGGGGCGGTACTGATGCTTCTTTTGGGGCTGATTAATGGGGTGATGGGTAGCGATACTGGCACGGAGATTCTGCTGCGGAGTGTAGTGATTGGTCCATTAGTCTTAGGACTTTATGTGGGTTTGCTACGTTTTCAACTACAGCTGGTGCTGATTGCTATGGCAACTTCGTTGGTTTTAGCACAGATACAACAGGTCGTGCTTAACCCCTATCCGGGTGCTTGGCTTGGTGCTGTCCTGTCGGGTCTAGTCGGTGGGCTTATGGCCTGGTGGACAAGCCGTATATGGAGCCAAGCTATTGCTAGCAGTGAGGCTGGCTCCTGAGCGGATTAAGTGGTTATATTTTTTTGCACGCGTTTGGCCAGGCGGGCGGCCTCAATCACGCGTAGTTTATGGGCATCGTTGGCGATTTGCTCATGCTCAACCTAAGTGGACCAAAACAAGTGATCCGGTCAGTGCGTTTTGCTGATCTACATGTGATTGAGTTGCTACATATAAAGAGCAGGCCCTGAAGCACTTAGGAAAATTGCGCTTCAGGGCCTGCTCAAATGGCGGGAGCGACGGGACTCGAACTCGCGACCTACGGCGTGACAGGCCGAGTTTCATTCTGTAAAAAACAACAAGTTACATATATGTAACCCCTATTGAACCCATACCCTTAAGTCTTTGTGCTGACGGATGATAAGGGGCAATCACGCGAAAATCAAGTCATTCATCCTTTGGGTTTGATACCCCGCTGCTTGCAGTGCAAATTGGCGTGTAGCCGACCAGCTACCCCGTGGCTTGCCGCGGGGTAGTTCATTCACCACGCGTTTTTTAAACAAATAGCTAGAAATTGGTACAGATGCGTTTTTATCGTTAAAATGTCATATACATCGATCTGTTTGTAAATAAAACTTGACATAAAGAACGCTTTGGTTATCTTTAAGTCAAGTTAACATTACAAATTGACAAGGATAATAGACCAGTGGAGCAGATAATGACCGATACAAGGGATTGGGAAGTTCGCACTAAAAAAAACTCGCTTCGTCTTTTATATTGGACAGGCGGTTGGACCGTGACCATGGCGGTGGCTGCATTTGGCCCTCGATTCATATGGGATTTCAATACTCTTTTAACCATTATCACACTGCTCATCAATTTGGCGATTGGCTTTGGCATGATTATGGCGAATAAACGGCACTTGCAAGGACTGGATGAATTGCAGCAAAAAATCCAACTGGAGGCTACGGCACTATCAATGGGTGTTGGATTAGTGGTTGGCCTTAGTTATGAATTACTTGAAGACGTACACCTCATTACGTTTCAGCCAGAAATTCCACACCTTATCATTTTGATGGGCCTTACCTACCTTGCCGGAATGATCGCTGGCTACAGACGCTACCGATGAGAAATCGCCTAAAAGTACTTCGTGCAGAACGAGATTGGACCCAGGCTCAACTGGCCGCTGCGCTAGAGGTTTCACGGCAGACGATCAATGCCATTGAGACCGGCAAATTTGATCCCAGTTTGCCGCTGGCGTTCAAAGCCGCTCGGCTATTTGACTTGACGATAGAAGAGATATTTCAAGACGAGGCAGCGTCTTGATACGGTCGAATAAAATAAAAAGTAGCACAGCTGGAGCGGCTTTGTCGCTAGGGGCTGCGTCCTCCGCTGGCGGGGGGTCGGCTGCGCTTGATCGACGCGAAACATCTGACGTTTCGTCTTAAAACGCCCTGGTCAGATGGGACGACCCACCTGGTTTTGTCTCCGTTGGAATTAATCGAGAAGTTGGCTGCGCTGGTTCCTCCGCCCCGGCTCAACCTGGTGCGTTATCACGGCATCCTGGCGCCCAATGCCGGTTTTCGTCGTTTGGTTGTGCCGGGTAGTTCGGTGTCTCCGGGCGCGTCATCGGTGGGGGTCTCTACCGTTTCCCGCTCTCGTCGTCGGCTGGGTTGGGCGGCTTTATTGGCGCGGGTCTTTGCCGTGGATGTGACGCTTTGTACGACCTGTGGTGGTCGGCTTCGTCTGGTTGCGGTGCTGAGCGATCCTGCTTCGATACGCAGCTATCTGGGGTTGGTTTAGCGGCCGATCCTCCGGCGATGGCAGTGGCTTGTCCTCCTCCACAGCGCGAGTTGGACCTGGTTTTTTGAGGTAGGCTATTCCGTTGTTCCCGTCCGCCGATCGTTGCGCGAAGCGATCGGAAGGGCACCTCTGTGTCTGCCCGGTAGCACCCCATCGGGTTTAACACGTTGCCCGCGGTCCAGATCCGGGTTTTGGACCTCAGTTCCGGCATTCCAACGGCTCCAACGGTCTTCCACTAAGCCTCAATGCCCACCCCACCTACACGTGCTCTATGGCCGATGTCTGGGTGCCAGAATAATTTGGAAAAGGGCTTTTAAATTTCCCATACTTGCGCGGCCGGCATGAAATCGCGCCTTCAAGAGTGTGGCCGCCTGATGTCCCGTCTGCAACAATATCTATATGTTGCGATATAGCAGCGGTCTGAATTAGTGTAATACAATTCGGTGATTCTTAGATCATCTGATTTACAAAGATCAAACCATGCTTTTCTGGGGCTCTAATCGCACCCGAAATCCTAGACCCGATACAATGGCTAACAGCTTATCTAATCTAGGTTGGCTCTTACTCGATAACACCCTATATAAATGTTCTCTATTGAGTCCTGCGCGTTGAGATAGGGCGCCGATGCCGCCTTGGGCTTTAGCCACATCTTTCAACGC
The DNA here is from genome assembly GCA_015660315.1 of Candidatus Latescibacterota bacterium. Taxonomy (GTDB): domain Bacteria; phylum Latescibacterota; class UBA2968; order UBA8231; family UBA8231. Next base: position 3,009 of record DQLG01000795.1, on the reverse strand, counting down.
CAATAGAAGAGAATCCGTCTTCCCGGTTTTTTCATAGTCTTCCAGGGCAGTCTCCAAATATGCCTGGGCCTCTAGCGGATCCTTGAGCGATTCAATCAATCGCTCTTCATAGCTTGCCGTTAATTGCTCGATTTTCTTCTTAGTCATGTCAGCTCCTCAGCCCCTGCCAGTATTCTTTAGCCCTACGGATATCTCTATTTTGTGAGCGTTTTGAACCTCCGCATAAGAGAATGATGATTGTGCCGTCCCATTCTGCGAAGTAGATGCGATAGCCAGGGCTATAGTGAACTCGCAATTCGTAGACATCGTCGCCCAGAGATTTAGAATCGCCAAAGTTTCCCATCCTTACGCGGTTAAGGCGCGTGCGGATAATCGCTCTTGTTTTCGTGTCCGTAATGGATTGGAGCATTCCTCAAAGGGCTCTTTACCCGTGGGGGCAATGTAGTTGCGTATGTCTCTGGGCCGGACGGGCATGTATTAAATGTAGCAAAAATGCTACGATCAAAAAGACCTCTCATCACTAGTGGATCAGAAAAGAGGAGTCATGCCACCCATTCCTGGCACCAAGTATTTCTCCAAGTACGGCAAAGGCGTTTACAAGGAACTTTGCGAAGGTTTCTACCTTCGTATTTCCCCTCTCGATGAGAGCGCAGAACTTGATTTTTACCGCTGCCATGATAACATCACCGCGTTTCGTTATCCCTCGAAGCCATCGGATAAGTAAGAGGAACAATATTCTCGTTATATCCGGTAGAAGCATCGTCTTCTATCACCGCCTCTGCCCCCGCCATCCGCTTGGATGTGATGGGGATTTTGCGTATACTGACGCCGTACCCAAAAACGGTGGCGGCATGATGATGGTCGAGCAACGGTTGGATCAGTTGCAGAAGCGCAACAGCCGCCTGACAGCGCCCCTAACGGAGGTGACGATGGCAGCGACGCGCGAGAAGGATGGCGATTTCGATACGGTGTATGCGAATGTGGTGTCGACGAAGTCCATTTTCGTTTTTAACGACGCTGGCGACGCCACCTTCTTCGATTCCAATGTCTCTTTTAGCACATAAGGACTATTCCGCTGAAGCCCAATATTGGTCACGAGGGTACCTCACGTTACTTTCCAGGCTGAGCAAGTCACATGTTGCAGTTTCTGCGGCAATCCTTGCCACTCAGACAGGGAACGAACTCGACGTGACGGTGTTCGTTCTCAATTCGGACATTACCGGCAAGGATAACCCCAACCGTACGTGCACAACATTTGTCATCAAGAGGAGTGCTCATAATGAAATACGCGAAGTCGGCATTACTAATCACTGTGGCAGTTTTTCTAACTGCAGATTACCCAGAAGGTAGCTCATAGTGAAATTCGCCTATGCCTTTCGCCGCGAATCTTGGTATCCACACTTCGGACCTCGCGGCACTAAACTGGTGCCGGCCGATCTGCGTGCCTCCTGGTTGAAGAAGGTCAAATCTCTCGGCTTTGACGGTCTCGAGATTTCCGCTGTCCACCCCGATGGCGACGACGCCAATTCAGGCACTATTGGAGAGCTCCGCCGGCAACTCGAAGGAGCCGGACTACCGGCTCTGGGGGTTCGCGGCGGCGGTAGCTTGAACAACCCTCGCACCGCCGAAACTGCTCGCGAACGCTGGGAGCAAGCGATACAATTCGCAGCGTGGGTCGGGTCGCCCATTTTAAATGGTAATTTGTGCACGCCGAGCAATCCCAGTCAGCCCGGCCACTTTGTCGGCGATCTGCTATCCCAAGACGGCAGCCGTGAAGCCAGCGAAGACGATTATCAGCGCGCAGCAGCGATATTGCGCCCCCTCGCCGACCGGGCAGCAGACCTCGGCGTCGGCATCGCGCTGGAGGTGCATCAGCACAGCATCATCGACACTGCGTGGGCGGCGATCAAGTTCATGGCCATGATCGACCGCGACAATGTCAGCATCAATCCAGACCTGGGCAACATCTACTGGCTTTACGACGAACCCGAGGAAACGAGCGAGTCGGCTATCGTCGCGCTGGCCCCCATCAGCGGTGCCTATTGGCACTGCAAGAATTTGACGCGCATCCACATACCTGAAAATCGCCACGCTATCTTTCTGCAGGTCCAGTTGCACCAGGGCGATATCGACTATCGCTTTTCTTTAGCGGCAATGGTCGACGCCGGCTTCGATGGCACCTTCGCTCTCGAGGGGGTCCGCGTCGGCGATCCGTATGAGCGCGATGGCGCCAGCCTCGCCTATATACGCCAGGTCGCCAAGGAGTTGTCCCGACGGGCATGATTCCGGTTAACGTAGTATGGAAAGCGGGACGGCCCTCCCACCCCGCTTCTCTTTGCCGCGCAACGACACGCTCCTGCCGCCGTCGTGCTACCGCTCAGCTGCGCCTGGCAGACGCACTGTGTGTGGACTGACGCCGGCAGTCAGTGACTTTGTCAAATGCCATTACCACCCGTCGGCCGCAGAAGCTCGGACTGAGGCTGGTGCCGTCTGCGGTAGCCAGTGACTTTTGATCAGACCGCATAGATTTGCACCATTTTCTGTGAGAGTATTTCTTACCTTCTCAGGAGGCAATACTCATGAAACAGAAGCTCCACAGCACCGAAGAAATCATTCGTATCCTCCGCAAGCCGATGGCGCCCAAACCATAGAATCGGTTTGCCGCGAGCACAACATCTCTGAAGCGTCTTTTTATCGCTGGCGTAGAAAATACGGTGACATGGATTTAGCCGATGCCAAACGACTCAAAGAATTGGAAAAAGAAAACGCCGAATTAAAGAAGATGTTGGCGGAGTCGATGCTGGAAAATCGGGTGCTCAAAGAGGTCAATTCAAAAAAGTGGTAAGCCCTACGCAAAAGTATGAATTGATCTTGCATTGTTAGAATTTTTGTTAGGCTATTGCCTATTAAGCCTTTCCGACCAAAAGTTGGTAGCACCTCCGATAGTTAACTGCAACATCGCGGAAGAGTTCATTTCTCAATTCCCACTTGGTGTTGGGCCGGTATCTG